>DATKAO010000213.1 GCA_035498015.1 Myxococcota bacterium | reverse complement strand
GTTGTCGATGAAGAGCAGCACGTCGCGGCCCTCCTCGTCGCGGAAGAACTCCGCGACCGTGAGCGCCGAGAGACCCACGCGCGCGCGCGCGCCGGGCGGCTCGTTCATCTGGCCGTAGATCAGCGCGGCCTTCTCGATGACGCCCGACTCCTTGAACTCGAGCCAGAGGTCGTTGCCCTCGCGCGTGCGCTCGCCCACGCCCGCGAACACCGAGTAACCCGAGTGCTCGGTGGCGATGTTGCGGATCAGCTCCTGCATCAGCACGGTCTTGCCCACGCCGGCGCCGCCGAACAGGCCGATCTTGCCGCCGAGCGGGAACGGGCACAGCAGGTCGATGACCTTCAGCCCGGTCTCGAACTGCTTGATGGTAGTGGACTGCTCCGAGAGCGGCGGCGGATCGCGGTGGATCGGCAGCCTCTTCTCGGTCTTGACCGGACCGCCCTCGTCGACCGGCTCGCCGACCACGTTCATGATCCGGCCCAGCGTGCCCGCGCCCACCGGCATGGTGATCGGCTGGCCGGTGTTCGTAACCTTCATGCCGCGCACCAGGCCGTCGGTCGTGTCCATCGCGATGCAGCGCACGTGATTCTCGCCCAGGTGCTGCGCGACCTCGACCACGAGATTGTCGGGCCGCGCGTCGATGGCGGGGTTGGAGATCCGGAGCGCCGAGTAGATCTCGGGCAGCTGGCCGGGCGGGAACTCGACGTCCACGACTGCGCCCAGGACTTGAAGAATCTTTCCGTCACTCATCTGGTTCTCCTTCGCTCACCTTCGGCTCGCCGCGCGCGCCTGCGGCGCTTCATAGCGCCTCGGCGCCGGCCACGATCTCGGTGAGCTCGGTCGTGATCTGCGTCTGGCGCGCTTTGTTCGCGTCGAGCGTCAAGCTGATGATCAGCTCCTTGGTGTTCTCGGTCGCGTTCTCCATGGCGGTCATGCGCGCGCCATGCTCACTGGCGGCGTTCTCGAGCAGCGCGCGAAACACGGCGAACTCGACCATGGTCGGGAGCAGCCGCGCCAGGAGTGACTCGGGATCGGGCTCGATCTCGTAGGGCAGCGGCACTGGGGCCGGCGCGTCCTCGCGCTCAAGCTCCATCACCGGCAGCACCGTCACGTGGCTCGGTGTCTGCGTGAGCACGGAGACGAAGCGCGCCGCCACGATCACGACCTCGTCGCTCTCGCCGGCCAGATAGCGCTCGATGAGATAGCGCGCGATCGCGCGCGCATCGTCCGCAGTCGGGCTCGCCAGGCCGATCCAGGACTGCGGCATGTCGATCCTGCGCCGGCGGCAGAAGTCGCGTCCGCGCTTGCCCGCCGCGAGCACCGAGATCGACTGGAATTCGGATTGGCGCCGGGCGAGCAGCGCCGCGGCGTGCTTGATCAGGTTCGTGTTGTACGCGCCGCACAGGCCGCGGTCGCTCGTGACCAAAAGGACGTCGAGCTTCCGCTTCTTCGCGCGCGCCGCGAGCAACGGGTGCGCGTCGGCGTCGAGACCGGCCGCGACCGAGGCGAACACGTCGGCGAGCTTGCGGCCGAACGGACGCGACGCCTCCGCGGCCTGCTGCGCGCGTGCGAGCCGCGCCGCGGAGATCATGCGCATGGCGCTCGTGATCTTCTGGGTCTTCTTGATCGCAGCCACCCGGCTGCGGATCTCTCTGACGCTGGCCATGCTCTGTGACTACGCCGGCGCCGCGCTGGGCTGGAAGACCTTGGCGAACGCGTCGAGCGCCTCGTCGAGCTTCCCGCGCACGGCATCGCCGAGCGCTCCCGACCGGCGCAGCTCCTCGAGCACCGCCGGATGCTTCACGCGCAGGAACTCGCTCATCTCGTCCATGTAGCGCGTGACGTCTTCGGCCGGGTAGTTGCGCAGCCACGACGGCTTGCCGTCCGCGCGCGGCGTCGCCGCGTAGATCTGCACCACCTGCTCCTCGACCGGCAGCGGCTTGTACTGCCCCTGGCGCAGCATGAGCGTGAGTCGCTGGCCGTTCGCGAGCTGCTCCTGAGTCACTTTGTCGAGGTCGCTGCCGAACTGCGCGAAGGCCTCGACCTCGCGGTACTGCGCGAGCGTGGTCTTGAGCGTGCCGGCGATCGACTTCATCGACTTCACCTGCGCGTTCGAGCCCACGCGCGAGACCGAGATGCCGACGTTCATCGCCGGGCGCTGACCGGCGTTGAACAGGCTGGACTCCAGGAAGATCTGGCCGTCGGTGATCGAGATGACGTTGGTCGGGATGTAGTCCGACACGTCGTTGGCCTGTGTCTCGATGATCGGCAGCGCCGTGAGTGACCCGCCGCCGGCGTCGTCGCTCATCTTGGCTGCGCGCTCGAGCAGGCGCGAGTGCAGATAGAACACGTCGCCCGGATACGCCTGGCGTCCGGGCGGCCGGCGCAGCAGGAGTGACAGCTGGCGGTAGGCGGTCGCGTGCTTCGAGAGATCGTCGTACACGATCAGCGCGTGCTGCTTGTTGTCGCGGTAGTACTCGCCGATGGTGCAGCCGGTGTAGGGCGCGATGTACTGCAGCGGCGCCGAGTCCGCCGCGGTGGCCGCGACGATGGTCGTGTACTCCATCGCGCCGGCCTCGGTGAGCTTGCCGACGAGCTGCGCGACGGTCGACTGCTTCTGGCCGATCGCCACGTAGATGCAGCGCACGCCGGTGCTCTTCTGGTTGATGATCGTGTCGAGCGCGATCGCGGTCTTGCCGGTCTGGCGGTCGCCGATGATCAGCTCGCGCTGGCCGCGGCCGATCGCGGTCATGGAGTCGATGCACTTGATGCCGGTCTGCAGCGGCTCCTTCACGGGCTGGCGCTTCACGATGCCGGGCGCCTTCACCTCGACGCGGCGCTGCTCCTTGGCGTGGATCGGGCCCTTGCCGTCGATCGGCTCGCCGAGCGCGTTCACGATGCGGCCCGCGAGCTCCGGGCCGACGGGCACCTGGATGATCTCGCCCAGGCGCTTCACCACGTGGCCTTCGCGGATGTGCTCGCCCGAGCCCATGATCGCGATGCCGACGTTGTCGTCTTCGAGGTTCAGCACGAGCCCGCGCAGACCGCCCTGGAACTCGACCAGCTCGCCGGCCATGGCGTTGGCGAGGCCGTACACGCGCGCGATGCCGTCTCCGACGGAGAGCACCGTGCCGGTCTCGGCGATGTCGACCTCGCGCTCGTAGTCGCGGATCTGGCGCCGGATGATCTCGCTGATCTCCGCTGCTTTGATCTTCATGTCGCAGGCCCCTTCCTGAGAGTTTCCTCGAGCTGCTCGAGCTGAGTGCGAATGCTGCCGTCGAGCAAGAGGTCGCCGATGCGCGCGACCACGCCGCCGATCAGCGCTGGATCGACGCTCCACTCGACCGCCACGTCGGCGTTCACGCGGCGCGCGAGCGCGGCGCGGATCTTCTCCTGGGAGTCGGCGTCGAGCGGCCGCGCGGACACGACGCGGGCACTGACTCGGCCCGCCTCCTGGTCGACCAGCTCCTGCAGCGCGCCCGCGATCGCGGGCAGGAGCTGCAGGCGGTTCTCGTCGACCAGGATCTCGGATACGGCCGTGATCTCGACGGTCAGGCCCAGGCGCTGCGTCAGCTCGCGCACCAGCGCCTTGCGCTCGACGCGCGGGTGGATCGGCGTGAGCAGCACGCGCGAGAGCTCGGCGCTGCCGGTGATCTCGCTGGACAGCGTGCGCACCTGCTCCGCGAGCTTGGCGTGGGCCGCGCCGCCCTCGGCCAGGCCGAAGATCGCGCGCGCATAGCGGCGGGAGATCTCGCCGGCGCCGATCACGACGGCTCTCCGATGCGCGCCACGAACTCACCGACCATGCGGCGCTCGTCGTCGGGAGTCAGGCTCGACTTCACCAGCTCGCCCGCCAGAGTGACTGCCAGCTTCGCGGCCTCGGCCTGCAGGGCCGCGCGCGCGCGCTCGATCTCCTGGTCCGCGGCGCGCTTCGCTTCTTCGCGCACGCGCTCGGCGGCGGCGCGCGCGCGCTGCACGGCACGCTCGCGCTCGAGCTCGGCGACGTCGGCCGCCTCGCGCACCAGCGCCTCGTTCTCGCCGGCGATGCGCGCCAGCCGCGCGGAGATCTCGGCGTTGGCGGCCTCGGCGCGCTGGAGCGCGGCCTTGGCCTGCTCGAGCTGGCGGCGCAGGTTGTCACTGCGGTCGCTCAGGAACGCTCTGAGCGGCGGGCCCGCGAAATACACCAGCACGCCGATCAGGATCGCGAGCCCGAGTGAGTGGAAGACCAGCAGGCTGTAGTCCGGCGCGTGCTCGTGAGCCGCGTGCTCGGCGTGCTCGGCAGCGAACGCTGCGCGGGCAGCCAGAGTGAGTGCGGCGGTGGCGAGCCCGCGCAGGCGCATCACAGCGGCCTGCCGAGCAGCCGGGTGGCCGCCTCGTTGGCCAGCGCCCGCGCCTCGTCCTGGAGTGCCGCGCGCGCGGCGGTGAGGTCCGCGCTCACGGCGGCGCGCATGGTCTCGATCGTGCTGGCGGCGTCGCGCGAGGCGGCCTGGAGCAGCGCGCGCTCCTGGGTCTCGCCGTCGGCCAGGATCGCGGCGCGACGTGCCTGGGCGCGCGTGCGTCCTTCGGCGAGCTCTGCCTCGAGGCGCGCGCGCTGCGCGCCGACGTCGGAGTCGAGCCGACCGGCGTCGGCCACCGCCCCCGCCGTGCGCAGCTCGCGCTCCTCCACCAGCCGGAGCAGCGGCTGGATCAGCAGGCGATTCACCGGGTAGATCAAGAGCCCGAAGACCACGATGTTGATCGCGACCTGCGGCCAGTGGGGGAGCAGGTTGAGGTCCGCCGCCGAGGCCACCGAAGGCAGCGCAGTCACTGCGGCGGTCAGCCCGCCGGCGAGCGACACCCCGAGCAACTTGTTCCCGTGAGCGGACAAGCAATCTCCCTTTGGCGCACCTGTGCCCAGGGGAGGGGCCGTCGACGCATCCCTCCCGCAAGGCGCCGCGAATATTGGCAAAGGAGGCACCCAAGTCAATCAACTCGGGGCGCCACATTTCGCTGCTGTGAGCGCCCTCGACGCCGCTCAGCCCCGCCGCGCTCCTTCACCCATTTCGATCTTCGCGCTGATCTGGGCGCCGTCGACGACCTTGATGCGCGGCGTGCGCACGATCCCGTCCAGACGGCCATTCGGGCCGACTTCGACGCGCTCTTTCGCGGTGACCTCGCCGACCACCGAGCCGAGCACGAGCAGCTCGCGCACCTCGAGCTTCGCGTCGATCGTGCCCGTCTCGCCGACCACGAGCGTCCCGTCGGCGCTCGCGGTGCCGCGGAAGTGCCCGTCGATCCGGACCGCGCCGGTGAACGAGATCTTGCCCTCGAACGAGGTGCCGCTGTCGAGAAAGGTCTGGAGGTCCTGCTTCACGTGAGTTCTCCCAGCAAGCGCTCGGACAAGCGATCGAGCTCGCCCTCGCCGAAGTAGTGCAGCTCGATCCGGCCGCGCGCGCGCCGGCCGATGATGCGGACCTTGGTCTGCATGACTTTGCGCAGCTGCTCCTCGAGGTCGGCGACATGGAGATCGCGCACCGGCCCCGGACGTGGATGACGCGGAGCCGATGACGCAGCGCGGCGACCCAGCTCCTCCGCGGCGCGCACCGACAGACCGGTGCGAATGACCTGGTCGCGGACCATCATGCGCTGGCTCCCGGGCACCTGCAGAATGGCCTTCGCGTGGCCCATCGTAAGTCTCTGATCGATCAGATCTTGCTGGATCTCGTGCGGCAGCTCCAGAAGTCGTAGGTGATTCGCCACACTCGAACGATCGAGACCGACGCGTCGACCGACTTCGTCCTGCGTCATTCCCTCGTCATCGATCAAGACGCGGAAAGCCTCGGCGAGCTCCATCGGGTTCAGGTCCGCGCGCTGGACGTTCTCGACCAGCGCCATCTCCACGACCTGGCGATCGGTGGCGTCGAGAATCACGGCCGGCACCTCGTCGAGGCCAGCGAGCTGCGACGCGCGCCAGCGGCGCTCGCCGATGATCAGCTCGTAGCCGTCGCCGCGGCGCCGGACCACGAGCGGCTGCAGCACGCCCTGCTCGCGGATCGACGCGGCCAGGGTCGCGAGCTCGCTCTCCCGAAACACCTTGCGCGGCTGGCCGGGGTTGGGGGCGATGCGCGCAACCGCGATGTACAGCGGCGCGCTCGAGGCGTCGCTCGAGTCCGAGGGCGCCGCCGCCTGGGGCGGCGGCGTCACTGGCGCTGGAGCGGGGGGTGGGATCAGCGCGGAGAGCCCGCGCCCGAGGCCCTTACGAGTGGCCATGCCGGATCCTTTCCAGGAGCTCTTCCGCGAGCTGGAGGTAGCTCAGGGCCCCCTTCGAGTTGATGTCGTAGAGCAGCGCGGGCTTGCCGTGGCTGGGCGCCTCGGAGAGCCGAACGTTGCGTGGAATCACGGTCTTGTAGACGCGCTCCCCGAAGTGCTCGCGCGTCTCCTTGGCGACCTGGAGCGCCAGATTGTTCCGCACGTCGTACATGGTGAGGACGAGCCCCTCGATCGCGATCCGCGGATTGAGGGAGCCGCGGACCAGGTCGACGGTCTGCGTGAGCTTGGCCAGGCCCTCGAGCGCCAGGTACTCGCACTGGAGCGGCACGAGCACGGAGTCGGCCGCCACCAGCGCGTTCAGCGTCAGCAGCCCGAGCGAGGGCGGCGTGTCGATCAGGATGACCTCGTAGCGGTCGCGCGCCGGAGCGAGCGCCTTCTCCAGCCGGCGCTCGCGCTCGGGCGCGCTTGCGAGCTCGACCTCTGCGCCCACCAGATCGGTCGACGACGGCACCAGGCGCAGGAACTGGAGCTGGGTCTCGATCGCGACGTTCTCGACTGCGGCGTCGCCGAGCAGCAGGTCGTACACGTCGCGCTTCACGTCGGAAGGTGAAATCCCGAGGCTGGACGTGGCGTTGGCCTGCGGGTCGAAGTCGACGAGCAGAGTGGGGGTCTCCGCCGCGGCGAGTGAGGCCGCCAGATTGACGGCGGTCGTGGTCTTGCCCACGCCCCCCTTCTGGTTCGCGACAACGATGACCCGAGCCACTCTTCACCCCGCGAGCGAACTCGCAGCTCGGATTCTACCTCACAGTTCCACGTGCCCGCAGTGGAATGCGAGTGACTTCAGTCCGTTCCACGGGAAAAATCCGCCGCGCGCGCGCGCAGGATGTTCCCGCCAGAGGCCAGGGGCTCGCGCCGGGCGCCGGGAACGTCGGCATCCGGGCCGGCCCAGATCCAGACCTCACCCGTCGGCTTCACCCACGGGAGGCCGAGCGCGAGGCTCCGCTCCGGCTTGGCGACGGCCCGGAGCAGAGCGAAGTCGAACGGCGCTTCGGGCCGGGTCTCGATCGACGCCTCGCGCACCTCGGTCGCGAGCCCGAGCTCGCGCACCGCGTGGCGCAGGAAGGCGATACGCTTCTCGCGAATCTCGACGAGCGTGAGGCGCAGATCCGGGCGCGCGAGCGCCAGCGGCAGACCGGGGAAGCCGGCGCCGCTGCCGAGGTCGACGACCGCCGCGCCCTGGGGCAGGAGCTCCGCCGCGGCCAGGGAGTCCTCGACGTGGCGCGCGATCTCGTCCGGCTCGGTCGAGCCGACGAGATTCATGCGCTGCCCCCAACGCTGGAGCTCCGCAGTGAACGTGCGGAGGCCGGCGTCGAGGGCCGCGGAGCGCTTCACGCCGGGAAGATCTTGACCCGCTTCCGCGCGCCCTCGCCCTCGCTCTCCGAGCGCACGCCGCGCTCGTCCTTCAGGGCGTTGTGCACGAACCAGCGCTCGCGCGAGTTCATCGGCGGCAGGAGCTCGGCCTCACCGGTCTCGCGCACCGAGCGCGCGACGTCTTTCGCGAGCCGCTCGAGCTCCGCCTCGTCGATGTCTCGATCCTCGCCGTCGCGCTCGCGGCGCGGGCCACGGTCGTCGCGCCGGGGACCGCGCCGATCGCGGTCCCGGCCGTCGCGGCCACCGCGCTCGCGCGAGTCCTCGCGCTGCGGCCGTCGTGCGCCGCGGATCTCGACCTGTGCCGTCGCCTCTTCACCGATCAGCGCCTCGGCCGCCCGGTGCGCCAGGTGGGAGAGCGCAGCCGCGAGGCGCGGCTCCGCCTCGGCCAGCGCCACGATCGCGCGGCCGCCCAGAGTCACGACGGTCTCGCCGTCGGCCTGCTTCTCCGCGATCGCCACGTCGGCGACCTTCATGCGCTCGAGCAGGCCCTGCACGAACTTCCCGATCTCGCCGAGCGGACCGCTCTGCACGGGCTCCGCGGACTCCTCGCGCGCGGGGCGCGGAGTGTCTCGCTCGGGGCCGCGATCGCGGTCCCGGTCGCGTTCGCGCCGCGGCTCACGCGGCTCACGCGGCTCACGGGCCTCGCGCGGTCCGCGGTCACGCCCGCCCTCGCGGCGGCCCTCGCGTTCCGGAGTGACTCGCTCGCGCTCGCGGCCGCGTGACTCGCCGCGTGACTCGGGCGGGCGCGCGGCGCGCTCGGTGCGCGGTGCGGCCAGCATCACGACCCGCTCGCCCAGACCGGAGACATGGAACGAGGGTGGAATCACCCAGTACTCGAGCTGATCCGCGGTGGTGCGGAAGAAGCCCTCGGCCATCGCCAGCGCGGCCTGTTGGTTTTCCGCCACAAATTCCTTGACGTCGTCGACAGAAGCGTTCATGCGGCCTTCTCCGATGGTTTGGTGGCCGGCTGGGGCGAGCGGTTCACGAGCAGCTGCTGCGCGATGCCGAGCAGGTTGCTCACGAACCAATACAGCACGAGACCGGCGGGGAACTGATAGAACATGAAAGTGAACATGAAACTCATCAGCGTCATCATTTGACGCTGCTGCGGGTCCGCGTTAGGCGCGGGACTGAGTCGCTGCTGAAGGAGCATCGAGCCACCCATCAGAAGCGGCAGGAGCCGGATCGGGACACCCGCGATCGAGAAGAAGTTCTCGGGTGCCGACAGGTCGTGGATCCAGAGCGCGAACGGCGCATGACGCAGGTCGATCGAGGTCTGCAGCGCGAAGTACAGCGCGATCATGACCGGCATCTGGATCAGCATCGGGACGCAGCCGCCGCCGACCGCCGAGAGCGGGTTCATGCCCTTCTGGCGGTAGAGCTTCATCAGCTCCTCCTGCAGCTTGTCACGATCGTTCGCGTACTTCTCCTGGATCTCCTTCATCTGTGGCGCGATCAGCCCGAACTTCTTCATCGACTTCATCGAGCGCTGCGTCAGCGGATAGGTCACCAGCCGGACCAGGATCGTGAGCAGGATGATCGCCACGCCGTAGTTCGCGACCACGTGATCGTACGTCCAGTGCAGCATCCCGCCGAAGGCAGACACGAGCGGCCGCACGAAGCTCCAGCCCGCGTCGATGGCGTGGCCGAGCTGTGGATCCACGCCGACCACGGTGTCTTCGATCTTGGGCCCGAAGTAGAGCCGGTAGCTGCGCTCGACGCCGGTGCCGGGCGGAACGTCGAACGGCTCGATCCCGAGCACCGCCGAGCCGCTGTCGAGCGCGTAGGACCCGAGCGGGCCCGCGACCGCGACGCTCTCCCGCGGATTCTGCGCCACCGCGGCGATCAGGAAATACTGACTGTCGACGCCCGCCCACTCGACGGGGCTCGCATAGCGGGTCGAGGTCGGCGGGCCGCGGCCGAGCAACGTGCCGACGAAGCCCGTGCTGGCGATGCCCTGGAGCGGCATGCGCTTGGTCGCGCCGTCGGCGGAGACGACCAGGCTGTAGCGCGGGAAGTGATCGGGCGCGGTGGCGGCGCGCTCGTGGCCGTCGAAGATCACCTGGATGGAGGGCCGGATCGTCGCCGAGCTCGCGTTCTGGATCGCCAGGCTCAAGTGACCGCCGTAGCCCTCGTCGTCGAGCTCGACCTTGCGCGTCACGGTGATTCCGCCGTGCGTCGAGCGCAGCTCCACGGCGGTCGGCGAGCTCGAAGTCACCTCGGCGGGCATCTCCTGCTGCGCCCGGAGCGCCGCGTCGTCTCCGAGTGAGACGCTCATGGCTCCCATCGGGGTCGTGACGAGCTGTACGGGGGCCGAGTCGCGGTCGACCGTCGCGCGATAACGCAAGAGCTCCACGCTCTCGACGCGCGTCCAGGTGTTGCTGACGCGGAGCTCGACTGCGTCATTGCGCAGCGTCACAAGCCGTCCGGCTGCCGATGGCGGGGCTTCAGGCGCTGCGGGCGTCTCGGGCACCGAACGCGCCACCGGACTGGGCTCGGGTGCGGGCGCAGCCGCCGCCGGCGGAGCTTGCGGCGCGCGCACGGGCGCAGTCGGCGTGAAGTAGAACGAGGCCGCGACCAGTCCGATTGCGATCGCGATCGCGGTGATCTGCCAGCGATCCAAACACCGTCCTCCCTATGGCAGGTCGAGCCCGCCGGGCCCGAAGGGGTGACAGCGCATGAGACGCCGCAGCGCTCGAAGGGATCCGCGCCACGCCCCGTCGCGCTCGATGACCGCGACCGCGTAGGCTGAGCAGCTGGGGTAGAAACGGCACGCCGGCGCAAGCAGGGGCGACAGGGTCACCTGGTAGAGCCGGACCCCGGCGATCAGCGCGCGCGCCGCGGCTCGGCCCGCAGGCCCTCGAGGTCGCGCCGCACGTCGTCCAAGCGCAGGGATTCCGGGCACTCCCGCTTGGCAATCAGCACCAGATCGCACGATCCGAACTCACTTCTGCGGCCGCGGAACCATTCGCGCAGCAGCCGCTTGATCCGATTGCGGCGCACCGCGCCGCCGACCTTCCGCGTGACGGTGATGCCGAGCCGGCTCGTGCCCCCGTCAGCGCGGTCGAAGACAAAAGCGATGAAGAACCTCGTCGGCCGACGCACCCCTTCGCTGGTCGAGGTGAGATAGTCGCTCCGCCGCATGCGCCGGCCGGAAGGTGCGCCGCGGTCCACCGCCATGTCGAGCGGATCGCTACTTCCTCTTCGTCACCCGCGTGAGCGCGTGACGACCCTTGGCGCGGCGCGCCGACAGCACCCGGCGTCCGCCCTTGGTGCTCATGCGTGCGCGAAAGCCATGGTTGCGCGCACGTCGCAGTCGATGTGGCTGAAAGGTTCGCTTCATGGGAGGTGGCCTCGCCGAGCTCTCGGTGGGCGTCGGTGGGCGTGTATGAAAGCACCGGGCCCAAGTAGTGTCAACGATGTGCGGGTCGTTCTTGCTTTGCTGCGCGCCGCTTTGATAAAGCAGTCGCATCCCACTCGGCCGTGCCTCTGAAAGGTCCGAAGCCCCCAAAATGACTCCGAACTTGACCGAGCTCGTCCGCGCGGACGAGGCCGCGTTCCTCTGGAAGTCGGTGCTCCATACTCCCTCGCCGAGACTGTCGCCGGCGATGAGAGACTCGGTGGCTCACCACACCCGGTGTCTCGAGCGCACGCCCGGCGTGCTGCGCATCGCCGCCGACGCCTCCCAGCTCGACGGCTGGCTGCGCGGCGGTCAGCTCTCGGCTCTGGAGACGTCGCTCGCGAGTCTGACCGACGGGGCCATCTCGCTCGCCGTGGTGCCCGTCGACGACGTGGAGAAGCTCGCGTGCGACCCGAGCTACAGCTTCGCGAGCTTCGTCGCGAGCCCGGCGAGCTTCGAGGCGCGCGCACGCGCGCTGGACTTCGCGCGCGCCGGCACAGGCGCTCCGCCGCTGGCGATCCACGGCGGCGCGAGCTCCGGCAAGACGCACCTCTTGCGCGCGATCGCCGCGGGGCTGTCCGAGTCACTGGGCGACGGCGTTTTGTGCTGCGGCGCCGAGCAGCTCTCGCTCGACTTGATCCGCGCGATCGACGCCCAGACCATCCGCGAGTTCCGCGAGCGCCTCGCGTCCGCGCGGGCGCTGGTCGTCGACGACCTCGACGCGCTGGCCGGGCGCGACGCCACCCAGGAGGAGCTGGCCATCACCCTGGGCGCGCTCGCGGCGCGCCGCGTGCCGGTCGCGGTCTCGCTCGGGAAGGCGGTCGACCGCAGCTCCGGCCTGGTCGACTCACTCTGCGAGAAGCTGGCCGGCTTCCAGTCGATCGAGCTGCGCGCGCCCGAATGGGAGACGCGCGTCGCGATCGTGATCGCGCGCGCCCGGCGCTGGCGCGTCGACCCGCCGCCGGCGGTCGCGGCCTACCTGGCCAGCCGCCTGCGCAGCCAGCTGGCCCGGCTCGACGTCTACCTCACGCGCCTCATGACGCGCTCCTCGTCGGGGAACGCGCTGGCCGACCTCGACGTCGTGAAGCACCTGATCAGCGGCGGCGAGAAGCCGCTGGTCACCTCGCCCGAGGACGTCCTGACCGCGGTCGCCCGCCAGTTCAACCTGCGCGTGCGCGACCTGCGCTCGAGCAGCCGCGGGGCGCGCGTCACGACCCCGCGCCAGGTCGCCATGTACCTGATGCGCCGCCACTGCGGCCTGTCGTACCCCGAGATCGGCCGCCGCTTCGCCCGCCACCACACCACGGCGCTCCACTCCGACCGCGTGATCCAGGAACAACTGGCCGACAACGCCAGCCTGCGGGCCGCGGTCGTGCTGGTCGAGAAGGAGCTCCTGCGGCTCTCCGAAGGCGGTGGATGAGCGGTGGAAAACTCGCGCCCGGCCGACCGGCGCCGCGCCCCCGCACCGCGGTCCCACGTTCTCCGTCGCTGCAGCGTCGGAAAAATCGCCTTTCGGCACGCCGAGCCAGTGGCGTTCTCCAGTTTTCCACCGGCTCCTCTCCTCCTCCTGATCTTCATGTCATAAGATCAGGAGCAGAGGGGCGGAGGTTGTCATGAAACTCACCATCGAGCGCGAAGAGTTGCTGCGCGGACTCGGCCGCGTGCAGGCCATCGTCGAGCGCCGCGGCACGATGCCGATCCTGGCCAACGTGTTGATCGAGGCGCGAGACGACGGAGTCACCTTCGCGGCGACCGACCTCGAGGTCGCCGTCGTCGCCCGGCACCCGGCCAAGGTCAAGACGCCGGGCTCGGTCACTCTGGGCGCGAAGAAGCTGTACGAGATCGTGCGCGAGCTCGAGCAGCCCGAAGTGGCGCTGGCCGCCGACGACGCGCGAGTCACTCTCACGTGCGGCCCGGCCAAGTTCAACCTGCTCTCGACCTCGCCCGAGGAGTATCCCAGCGTCCCGAGCTGCGAGAGCGCGAGCTTCGCGCAGCTCGAGACCGCGCTCGTGGCCGAGCTGATCGACCACACGCTCTACGCCACGTCGAGCGACGAGACCCGCTACAACCTGAACGGCGTGTTCGTCGAGAGCGCCGACGGCAAGCGCGTGCGCTTCGTCGCCACCGACGGCTACCGCATCTCGATGATCGAGCGCGCGGTGCCCAACCCGGTCACGTTCCTGGGCAAGGGCATCATCGTGCCGCGCAAGGGCATCGCCGAGATCCGCAAGCTGTGCGACGAGGGCGAGGGCACGCTCGAGATCGGTGCGGCCGACGGCTTCCTGCACGTGCGGCGGCCCGATCTCTTGCTCACCACGCGGCTGATCGACGGCGAGTTCCCGAACTACCGCCAGATCCTCCCGAAGTCACACCGCGTGCGGCTCCTGGTCGAGCGCGAGAAGCTCTTGCATGCGGTGCGGCGCATCGCGCTCATGGCGCACGAGCGCTCGCGCGGCTTCCGCTTCGTGCTGGCCGACGGACAGCTCGATCTCTCGGCGTCGAATCCCGACCTGGGCGAGGCGCGCGAGCAGCTTCCGGTCGAGTATCCGGGCGAGCGCTTCGAGACCGCGTTCAACGCGCGCTACGTGCTCGACGTGCTCGGGGCGCTGTCGGCCAAGGAGATCGCGATCGAGCTCTCCGAAGAGCTCTCTCCCGCGCAGATCCGGCCCGCCGACGACGCCGACGAGAGCGCCGTCATCATGCCCATGCGGCTGTAGCCGAACGCGCGCGATTCAGCTACTTTATCGAGCGTTTGCAGCACCTTGCGACGCAAGGGACCCCTGCTTAGCGCCCCTGCATTCACAGGGCTGTTCTCTCGGGGTCCCGCGTACAGGGCTTCGGTCCTCCCCCGTTCGAAATCGACAGGTCCAGGGGTTCGAAAAACACACGAATGACCGAATACGACGCGAGATCCATCGAGGTTCTCGAGGGTCTCGACCCGGTCCGGAAACGGCCGGCGATGTACATCGGATCGACCGGACCGGCCGGTCTGCACCACCTCGTCTACGAGGTCGTGGACAACTCCATCGACGAGGCGGTCGCGGGCTTCTGCGACACGATCCGAGTCACGATCCACACCGATTGCTCGGTCACGGTCGAGGACAACGGCCGCGGCATTCCGGTCGACCCGCACGCGAAGCTCGGGCGCCCGGCGGCCGAGGTGGTGCTGACCACGCTCCACTCGGGCGGAAAGTTCACGAACAAGGCCTACAAGGTCTCGAGCGGTCTGCACGGCGTGGGTGTGTCGTGCGTGAACGCGCTCTCCGACAAGCTCGACCTCGAGATCAAGAAGGACGGCAAGGTCTACCAGCAGCGCTACGAGCGCGGCGCGCCCCAGGACGATCTGCACGTCGTCGGGGTGACCGACAAGACCGGCACCAAGATCACCTTCCACCCCGACCCGAAGATCTTCGAGAGCACCGAGTACAGCTTCGACACGCTGGCCAACCGGCTGCGCGAGCTGTCGTTCCTGAACGCGGGCATCCGCATCGACCTCGAGGACGAGCGCAGCGGCAAGAAGCACGAGCTGCACTACGAGGGCGGCATCGCGTCGTTCGTCGAGTATCTGAACCGCGGCACCGTGGCCTTGCACCCGGTGATCTTCCTGTCGGGCGACCGCTCCTACGAGCAGTCGACGGGCGACGGGATCGTGACCACCGACGTCCACATCGAGGTCGCCCTCCAGTACAACGACGGCTACAACGAGAGTGTCTACAGCTTCGCCAACAACGTGAACACGATCGAAGGCGGGGCGCACCTGACCGGCTTCCGCAACGCGATCACGCGCGCGTTGAACCGCTGGATCTCGGCCAATCTGAACGAGAAGGAAACGGTCACCGCCACCGGCGAGGACACGCGCGAGGGCCTCGCGGCGGTGGTCTCGGTGAAGCTCTCGCACCCGCAGTTCGAGGGCCAGACCAAGTCCAAGCTGGGCAACTCCGAGGTCACGGGCCTGGTCGCGAACCTGGTCTACGACTCACTCTCGGCTTATCTCGAAGAGAACCCCGCCAACGCCAGGACGATCACCCAGAAGTGTCTCGAGGCGGTGCGCGCGCGCGAGGCGGCGCGCAAGGCGCGCGAGCTCACCCGGCGCAAGGGCGCGCTCGACGGCGCCAGCCTGCCGGGCAAGCTGGCCGATTGTCAGGAACGCGATCCCGCCCGCTCCGAGCTGTTCATCGTCGAGGGTGACTCCGCCGGCGGCACCGCCAAGCAGGGCCGCGACCGCTCGAACCAGGCGATCCTGCCCATCCGCGGCAAGCTGATCAACGTCGAGAAGGCGCGGCTCGACCGCATGCTCGCCAACAACGAGATCCAGACCATGATCGCGGCGCTGGGCGTGGGCATCGGCGAGGACTTCGACGCCTCGAAGCTCCGCTACCACAAGGTCATCCTGATGACCGACGCCGACGTGGACGGCTCGCACATCCAGACACTGCTGCTCACGTTCTTCTTCCGGCACATGCCCGAGCTGATCACGCGCGGTCACCTGTTCCTGGCGCAGCCCCCGCTGTACAAGCTGAAGCGCGGCAAGAGCGAGCAGTACATCCAGACCGACGCCGAGCTGTCACAGCACCTGCTGGGCATCGGCCTGGCCGAAGCGCAGGTGTTCTCGTCGGGCCAGGACGACGCGCTGCTCGAAGCCACGTTGCGCGAGCTGCTGTCCGACGCGCAGCGCTGCGAGCGCGTGGCCGCCGCCATGGAGCGGCGCGCGATCGATTCGCGCGTGGTCGAGGCCGCCGCGGCGTCGGGGCTCACCAGCTCCTCGCCGCTGGCCGGCGAACGGGACCGCGCCGCGTTCGAGGCGCGACTCACAAGCTATCTCGAGCGCGCCTATCCCGACACGCTGCCGCTGCGCTTCGAATGGGCGCACGACGCCGAGCACAGCCGCTGGACGCCGACCGTGCAGATGCGCAACACGGCCGTGCAGCGCTCGCTCGAGTTCGACCAGGCGCTGCTCGAGTCACCCGACTACGGCCGCTTCGTGTCGCTGGCCGAGCACGCGCACAACGTCGGGACCGCGCCCTACAAGCTCGTCACGGGCAGTGAGTCGCGCGAGATCGCGACGCCGCGCCTGCTGCTCGCCGAGCTGCTCAAGATCGCGAGCAAGGGCCAGTACATCCAGCGCTACAAGGGCCTGGGCGAGATGAACGCCGAGCAGCTCTGGGAGACCACCATGGACCCCGCGCGCCGCACGCTCCTGCACGTGTCGGTCGAGGATCCGCCGGGCGCGAGCGAGACGTTCAGCGTGCTCATGGGCGACCTGGTGGAGCCGCGCAAGGAGTTCATCGAGAAGAACGCGCTCAACGTCGTGAACCTCGACATCTGAGCCGCCGATGTCGGACACGCCCGAGACACCAGAGCTCCCGCCGGTCAATCCGCCCACGCCCGTCGCCATCGAAGACGAGATGCGGCGGTCGTTCCTCGACTACTCGATGTCGGTCATCATCAGCCGCGCGCTGCCCGACGTCCGAGATGGCCTGAAGCCCTCCCAGCGCCGCATCCTGGTCACGTTCAACGACCTGAACCTGGCCAGTGACCGGCCCTACCGGAAGTGCGCCAAGATCTCCGGCGACGTCTCCGGCAACTACCACCCGCACGGCGAGGCGGTGGTGTACCCGTCGCTGGTGCGGCTCGCGCAGCCGTTCTCGATGAGATACCCGCTGGTCGACGGCCAGGGCAACTTCGGCTCGATCGACGGCGATCCGCCGGCGGCCATGCGCTACACCGAGGCGCGACTCACTCGCATCGCCGGCGAGATGCTCGCCGATCTCGAGCGCGAGACCGTCGACTTCATCCCCAACTACGACAACACGCGCAGCGAGCCCGTGGTGCTGCCGACGCGCATCCCGAACCTGGTGGTGAACGGCTCGTCCGGCATCGCGGTCGGCATGGCCACCAACATCCCGCCGCACAACATCGGCGAGACGGTCGACGCGCTGGTCATGCTCGCGCGCAATCCGCGCGCCACGCTCGAGGAGCTGATGGAGAAGCTGCCGGGGCCGGACTTCCCGACCGGCGCGCTGATCTGCGGCTCGGCGCCGATCCGCGAGGCCTACCGGACCGGCCGCGGCCTGCTCACCGTGCGCGCGCGCGCGGCGATCGAAGAGGCCCGCGGCGGCAAGCAGCGCATCGTCGTCGACGAGATCCCGTACATGGTCAACAAGGCGTCGATGATCGAGAAGATCGCGGAGCTCGTGCGCGACGGGCGCATCGACGGCATCTCCGACGTGCGCGACGAGTCCGACCGCCGCGGCATGCGCGTGGTGGTCGAGCTGAAGAAGGACGCCGACGACCAGGTCGTGCTGAACCAGCTCTTCAAGCTGACTCCCATGCAGACCACGTTCGGCGTGAACATGGTCGCGCTGGTGCGCAACCGGCCCCAGACCCTGGGACTGATTCCGCTGCTCCAGCACTTCCTCGACTTCCGCCGCGAGGTCGTGCGCCGGCGCGCCGCCTACGACCTGCGCCAGGCCGAGGCCCGGGCCCACATCCTGGAAGGCTTCGCGATCGCGCTCGACCACCTCGACGCCGTGATCGCGTTGATCCGCGCGAGTCAGAGCCCGGCCGAGGCGCGCGCGGGGCTCGAATCGCGCTTCAGCCTGTCCGAGCGCCAGGCGCAGGCGATCCTCGAGCTGCGGCTTCAGCGACTCACGGCCATGGAGCGCCAGAAGATCCTCGACGAGCTGGCCGAAGTGCGCGCGCTGATCGAGGAGCTGAAGGCGCTGCTCGCCAGCGACCAGCTGGTGACCGACAAGATCATCGAGGAGCTGACCGAGATCCGCGCGAAATACTCCGACCCGCGCCGCACGGAGCTCGCGCCCGCGGTCGAGGACTTCACGACCGAAGACCTGATCGCGGAAGAAGACATGGTCGTGACCATCACGCACCGTGGCTACGCCAAGCGCCACGTGCCGCGGTTGTACCGCGCGCAGCGCCGCGGCGGGAAGGGCAAAGTCGCCGCCGCCACCGCCGACGAGGATTTCGTCGAGCAGGTGATCGTCGCTTCGACTCACGCCTATCTGCTGTGTTTCACCAACCTGGGCCGCGTCTACTGGCTCAAGGTGTTCGAGCTGCCCGAGCTGTCGCGCGCCGCCAAGGGCAAGGCGCTCGTGAACCTGTTGCGCCTGGGCGAGGGCGAGCGCATCGAGGCGATCCTGCCCGTGCGTGACTTCGACGAGGGCGGCTTCGTGGTGCTGGCCACGCGCCAGGGCACGATCAAGAAGACCGAGCTCGCGGCGTTCGCCAACCCCCGCCCGAGCGGCATCATCGCGATCCACATCTCCGAGGGCGACGAGCTGATCGCCGCCGCGCGCACCACGGGCGCGGAGCAGCTCCTGCTCGCGACCCAGGACGGCAAGTCGATCCGCTTCGCCGAAGCCCAGGTCCGCCCGATGGGCCGCAGCGCCACCGGAGTGCGCGGCATCTCCACGCGCGAGGGCGACGCCACCGTCGGCATGGAGGTGCTGAAGCCCGGCAAGACCATCCTCACGGTGAGCGAGAACGGCTTCGGCAAGCGCACGCCGCTCGAGGACTACCGCGAACAGAACCGCGGCGGGCAGGGCATCATCACGATCAAGACCACGGAGCGGAACGGGAAGGTCGTGGGCATCCTGCAGGTCTCCGACGGCGACGAGATCATGCTGATCACCAACGGCGGGAAGATGATCCGCACGCGCGTCGGCGAGATCCCGACCATGAGCCGCAACACGCAGGGCGTGCGGCTGATGGAGCCCAACGAGGGCGAGGTCGTGGTCTCCGTCGCCAAGCTCGCCGAGGAAGACGAAGGCGACGAGGGAGACGCCGGAGGCGAGGCGTCGTGAGGACGGGGCGCTCGAAGCGCCTCATGAAGCGCGCCCGCGAGGTGATCCCGGGCGGGGTCAACAGCCCGGTGCGCGCCTTCGGCTACGTGGGCGGCCAGGCGCGCTTCATCCGCTCGGCTTCGGGCGCGCGGCTCGAGGACGAGGACGGCAACCGCTACGTCGACTGGGTCGCGTCGTGGGGCGCGATCCTGGTGGGTCACGCGCACCCGATCGTGCTCGAGGCCGTTCGCGCGGCCGCGGCGCGCGGCACGAGCTTCGGCGCGCCGACCGAGGCGGAGATCGCGCTCGCGGAGCGCGTCGTGTCACTCGTGCCCGGCGTCGAGATGCTGCGGCTCGTGTCGTCGGGCACCGAGGCCACGATGAGCGCGATCCGGCTGGCGCGCGGCGCGACCGGGCGCGAGCGGATCGTGAAGTTCGACGGCTGCTATCACGGCCACCCCGACCACATGCTCGCGGCTGCGGGCTCGGGCGTGGCCACGCTCGGCATTCCCGGCACCGACGGCGTGCCCGCCGCGGCCGTGGCCGACACGATCGTGCTGCCGTTCAACGACCTCGCGCGAGTCACCGAGCTGTTCGCGGAGCGCGGCAACGAGCTTGCCGGCGTGATCGTCGAGCCGGTGGCCGCGAACATGGGCATGGTGATGCCGGCCGATGGCTTCCTCGCCGGTCTGCGCCGGCTCTGCGACCGGCACGGATCGCTGTTGATCTTCGACGAGGTGATCACGGGCTTCCGCGTGGCGCTGGGCGGCGCGGCCGAGCGCCTGGGAGTCACTCCCGACCTGTGGACCTTCGGCAAGGTGATCGGCGGCGGCCTGCCGGTCGGCGCGTACGGCGGCCGGCGCGTGCTGCTCGAGCGCATGGCGCCGGTGGGTCCGGTGTACCAGGCAGGCACGCTCTCGGGCAATCCGCTGGCCACGGCGGCGGGCCTGGCGGTGCTCGAGCTGGCCAGCCGGCCGGGCACCTACCAGTCACTCGAGGAGACCGCGCGCAAGCTGACGAGCGGCCTCGAAGCGCTGGCGCGCGAGGCCGGCGTGCCGTTCAGCAGCTCGGCGCTGGGCGGCCTGTTCGGCTTCTTCTTCCATCCCGGCCCGGTCACGAGCTACGCCGACGCGCAGAAAGCCGACGCCGCCCGCTTCCGCGCCTTCTTCCACGCCATGCTCGACCAGGGCATCTATCTCGCGCCCTCGCCGTTCGAGGCCGGCTTCGTGACCAGCGCGCACGGTGACTCCGAGCTCGACGAGACGCTCTCGGCCGCGCGCCGCGCGTTCCGGAAGGCGGTGTGAGCCCGGGCCCCGGCCGCCGCCGGCCCCGCTATGCCCCGATCGCGATGGGGCGGACCGCCGAGGCCGCCTGGGAGGCCTCGCTCTCGGTCGTCGCCGGCGCGGGCCTCGGCTACCTGGTCGACCGCTGGCTGGGCAGTGCGCCCTGGGGGATGATCGGCTTCGTGGTGCTGGGTACCGCGGCGGCCTTCCGGCGGCTCCTCCTGCTCGCCAAAGCCGGCGACAAGCCAGGCGAAAAGGGACGCGGCAACGGCGCCGCGCCGCCGCCCGGCGCGCCCGGCGAGTGACTCGCCGCAGCGCATCGTTGCAGGCGAAGCACCTGTGGCTGCTCGCGCTTGCAATCGGGGGGGCGATTCCGTATGGATGCCACGCCGTTTGGAGCCTGGCTCTAGCGGGAGGGATCCAGGTCGTGAATGTCGCCGTCACTACGCGAAGCGTGCGTCTCGTGGTCGCCCAGCCGGTCGCGGCGTCGGCCGCGCACCTCGTGTTCATGCTGCGGCTGTTCGCCGTGCTCGCGGCGATCTTCCTGGGGCTGCGCGTGCTCGGCGCGGCTCCGGTGCCGTTCGCGATCGGGCTGCTCGCCATCGTGCCCGCCGCCGTGTGGCACGGACTGAGCCAGGCGCGCGAGGCCTAGACCGTATGGTTCACCCCCCGTCGCTCTACGACGCCTTCGGCCCGCTCGCGATCGTGCCCGCGGTCGGACTGACCGTGCTGCTCGTGCTCCTGGTCGCGTGGCGGGTGGGCGCGGCGGTGGGACCCGACTCAGTCATTCCAGATCCGCGGCCTTCGCTGCGGAACTTCGTCGAGGTCCTGTTCGAGGGCCTGTGCGGCCTGGCCGAGGACGTGATCGGCCACGACTGGAAGAAGTACATGCCCTACATCGGCAGCCTGGGGCTCTTCATCCTGATCGGGAACCTCTTGAACCTGATGCCGGGACTCGGCGCACCGACCAGCTTCATCGAGACCAATCTCTCGTGGGCGATCCTGTCGGTGACCACGGCCGAGGTCGCGACCATGCGCGTGCACGGCTTCGGCGGCTGGCTGAAACACATGGCGCCCGGGCCCTGGTGGCTGGCGCCCTTGATCCTGCCGATCGAGCTGTTCAGTCACCTGGTCCGCTACTTCTCGCTCACCATCCGTCTCACCGCCAACATGTTCGCCGACCACACGCTGCTCTCGATGTTCGTGGGCGGCTTCGGGACGCTGGTCGCCGTGCTGGTGCCGTGGGTGGTGCTCGGTCTCGGGCTGTTCGTCTGCTTCGTGCAGGCCTTCATCTTCACCTTCCTCACGATGCTCTACATCGGAATGGGCATCGAGGAATCCCATTGAGTCATAAAGGACTAAAGGAGTAAGGGGATGCGCGCGCGTTACGTGATTCTGGCTCTGATCGCTCTGTGCCTCGTGCCGGACCTGGCCTTCGCGGCCGACGAGGCCGGCGGCTCGCCGAACTGGGGCATCGCCATCGGCGCGGGCCTCGCGATGGGTCTGGCCGTGCTCGGCGCGGGCATCGGTCAGGGGCTGGCGGCGGGCAACGCCGTGGCGGGCATCGCGCGCAATCCGGGCGCCAGCGGCACGATCGGCACCCAGATGATCATCGGCCTCGCGCTCATCGAGTCACTGGCGCTGATCGCGTTCGTGATCGCGATCCTCCTGACCAACAAGGTCTAGGGCGCGTCGAAGACCGGCCACGCACGGGCGCTCGCGCGTTCACACCGACGCGCGGGCGCCCTCGTTTTTCGCGCACTTTCCGGCGGCACGCGCGTTGCTCAGTCACTCGTGCGGGTGGAACGGGATGCCCCTTCACGGGACCGGGGATCTCGGAAAGCCCATTGCCGGATGGGGACACGGGGAATGGCGTGCGATCAACGGGGTGAGGCGTGCGCCTTCCCCATCCGGCTCTCCCGGGAGACACTGACGCGATGAGCGCCCGGGGCCGCTTCATCGTCTTCGAGGGCATCGACGGCTCGGGCAAGTCCGAGCAGGCGCGCCGGCTGGTGGCCTGGCTCGAGTCACGGGGCCTCGCGGTCACGGCCACGCGCGAGCCCACCGACGGCAGCTGGGGCCGCACCTACCGCAGCTGGGCGCGCGGCGAGTTCGAGGCGGGGCCGGACGAGGTCCTGCACTGGTTCCTGTCCGACCGGCGCGAGCACGTGGCCCGGGTCATCCAGCCCGCGCTCGAGCGCGGCGAGCTGGTGGTCTGCGACCGCTACCGCGACTCCACGCGGGCCTACCAGGCCGCGCAGGGCATCGACCGCACGCGCCTGCGCGAGCTGTTCGCGTCGGCCGAGTTCCCCGAGCCGGACCTCGTGCTGTGGCTGCGCGTGCCGGTGGCCACGGCGCTCGCGCGCATGGGCGCGGCGGCAGAGGAGCGCTTCGAGCGGGCCGACTTCCTGTTCCGCGTCGACGCAGAGTACGAGCGCCTCGGGCTCGTGCCGATCGACGCCTCGGGCGACGTGGAGGAGGTCGAGCGCAGAGTCCGCGCGCGCGTCGAGCGCGTGCTGGGCGACGCGGTCGTGGCCTAGTACGCTCCGGCGCGTGGATCCGGTCGCGTTCGTGGTCGCGGGCAGCCCGGTCACCTGGACCGAGCTCCTGGGGGACGTGACCGGCCTCTTGTGCGTGTATCTCGTCGCGCGCGCCAACGTCTGGAACTGGCCCGTGGGCCTGGCGAACGTGGTGCTGTTCTTCTTCACGTTCCTGCGCGCGCGCCTGTACGGCGACGCGCTGCTGCAGGTCGTGTTCTTCGTGCTGAACGCCTACGGCTGGTGGCTGTGGACCCGCCCCGGCGAGCGCGGCGCGGAGCCGCCCGTGCGGCGCGGCACGCCGCTCGAGAACGCGGGCCTCGTGGGCGTGTCACTCGCCGGCACGGCGGGCGCGGCGCTGATCCTCGCGCGACACACCGACTCGCCCGTGCCGCTGTGGGACGCCAGCGTGCTCGTGCTCAGCATCGTGGCCACCTGGGCGCAGGCCGAGAAGCTGGTCGAGTCCTGGTGGCTGTGGATCGCCGTGGACGTGATCTCGGTCCCGCTCTACATGGGTCGCGGTCTGTATGCGACGGCGGTGCTCTACGCGCTCTTCCTCGGCCTGTGCCTGATGGGCCTGCGCGAGTGGCTGCGCCTGCTCGAGGCGCAGCGCGCGCTCGCCGGCGCCGCGCGGTGAGCCCCGCGCACGGGCTCGTCCTGGGCAAGTTCTACCCGCCGCACGCGGGTCACCACCTGCTGGTGCGCACGGCGGCGCGCGCCTGCGCGCAGGTCACCGTGCTGGCGCTCGCGTCGCCGCGCGAGTCACTGCCGCTCGACCTGCGCGTGGCCTGGCTGCGCGAGGTGCACGCGGCGGACCGCAACGTGACCGTGCTGGGCGGCATGGACGAGCACCCGATCGACTACGACGACCCGGGTGTCTGGGACCTGCACATGGCGCTGGTCAACGCGCTGCTTGCCGCCGCGGGCCGGCCGCCGGTCGACGCGGTGTTCACGTCCGAGGCCTACGGGGACGAGCTCGCGCGGCGGCTGGGCGCGAGACACTGCCCGATCGACCTGGAGCGCGCGCTGGCGCCGGTCTCGGCGACCGAGGTGCGCCGTGACCCGGCGGGTCACTGGCAGCACCTGGCCGCGCCCGTGCGCGCACACCTCGCGCGCCGCGTGGTGGTCGTGGGCGCCGAGTCCACGGGCAAGACCACGCTCGCGCGCGAGCTGCGCGACTCACTGGCCGCGCGCGGCGGAGCGCTCGCCGAGACCCGCTGGGTGCCCGAGCACGGGCGCGACTACACGGTCGACAAGCTCGCGCTGGCGCGAGCGGAGGCCGCGTGGCGTGGCGCGCCCGCGCCGGGCATGGCGGACCTGGCCTGGCCCACCAGCGACTTCGTGGCGATCGCGCGCGCGCAGAATGCGCTCGAGGAGCGCGAGGCGCGCGTGGGCGGGCCCGTGCTGGTGTGCGACACGGACGCGCTCGCGACCAGTATCTGGCACGAGCGCTATCGCGGCGCGCGCGCGTCCGAGGTCGAGGCGCTGGGCGATCCGCCGCCCAGCCTGTATCTCGTGACCCACCACGACGACGTGCCGTTCCACCAGGACGGCATCCGCGACGGCGAGCACATACGGGCCTGGATGACCGCGCGCTTCGTCGAGCGCCTGCGCGGCACGCGCCACCGGGTCGAGCTCGTGCGCGGCGCGCGCGCAGCGCGGCTCGAGCGCTCGCTCGCGCTCGTCGACGCGTGGCTGCCCGACGCATTCGCCCAGGTTTTCGTCGACGCCTCGCCCCTCGCGGGATAGCATGGCCTCGGGTGCCGCCGGCACTCGCCGGCGTTGGCGCTCGAAAGGACGAGCCATGGCAGGCGACAAGCCCCGCCCCGATTTCTCGGACGTGACCGGCGGTGGATCTTCCACCGCACCGAAAGCCGCGACTCCGGCGCCGCCGCCGGCGGAGACCTACACGGTCGTCGCGGGCGACAGCCTGTCGAAGATCGCCAAGCGCGTTTACGGCGACGCGAACCAGTGGCGGCGCATCTTCGAGGCGAACCGTGATCAGATCCAGAACCCGGACCTGATCCGCCCGGGACAGAAGCTCGTGATCCCGGCGGCCAAGGCCTGACTGAGTGGAGGAGGGAGGAACATGATCCGACGATCGATGCCGCGCGCGCTGGTCGCGTGCGCGCTGCTGGCGCTGGCGGTGGGTGCGTGCAAGCGGCAGCAGCAGGCGGAGCCGGCGCCGGCGCCCGCGACGCCGCCCGTGTCTTCACCCGGTGCGTTCCGGGTGACAGCCGTGGACCTCGGCAACATGATCGACACGGCCAAGCGCGTGACGACACCGACGAACCAGTTCGCGCCCAACGACACGATCTACGCGTCGGTGCAGTCCGATGGCAGCGCGAGCCAGGTGGCGATGGTCGCGCGCTGGACCTACGAAGACGGCCAGACCGTGAACGAGACCACGCAGGTGATCGCGCCCTCGGGCCCGACCGTCACCGAGTTCCACATCGCCAAAGCCAGCGGCTGGCCCGCGGGGAAGTACAAAGTCGAAGTCACGGCCAACGGCGCGCTCGCCGGCAGCCGCGAGTTCGAGATCAAGTAACGGGCCCGCGCGCGCGGAACGGCTCGAGCAGCATCGCGCCCAGCGCGCGCGGGTCGCCCGTCTCTCCCGGTCCGAGCCCGATCGGGAAGTGACTTGCGGGATCGTTCGCCCGGAAGCTCCGGCCCGCGCGGTCCCACAGCGTGAAGGTCGTGGCGTAGTTCGAGTCGTGCTCGCGCCGCACGACCGAGTGGTGCACGCGGTGGAGCGCGGGAGTCACGAGCCAGAGCTGGAGCGCGCGTTCGAGCGGCGCCGGCAGCGCGAAGCGCGCGTGCTCGAGCGCGTTCATGGCGCCGAACACGCACTCGAAGACCACCACGCCCGCGACCGGCGCGCCCAGCGCCGCCACCGCCGCGAGCCGCACCGGCACCGACATCAGGATCTCCCCTGGATGGAAGCGCAGCGCCGTCGAGACGTGGAGCGCGGGGTCCGCGTGGTGCACGCGATGGAAGCGCCAGAGGAACGGCACGGCGTGGTTCGCCCGGTGCCACAGGTACGACACGAGGTCGAGCCCGAGCACGGTGACTCCGATCGCCAGCCAGCCCGGTGCCGCTGCGGCCTGGAGCAGCCCGAAGTGACCCCCCTCGCTCCAGCGCGCGAGCTGCCACTCGGCGCCGCCGAAGACCGCGGCGCGCAGCGCCGTGGCGGCCAGCCAGATGCCGAGATTCACCCCCCACGCCGGCCGCACTGACTCGTGCGGCGCCACGCGCTCCAGGGCGAGCCCGAGCGCGAGCGCGCTCCCGACCGCTGCCGAGACCCAGAGCTCCGGCGCCACGGCCCCCTAGACCGGCTCGAGCCAGCAGTGCGGCTCGTCGGGCAGCTCGATCCCGATCGGGTCGCCCACCCGCACCTCGCCGCCCGCGAGCACGATCGCCATCACCCCGGCCTTGCGCAAAAGCTCACCCGCCCGATTACGCTCGAGCACGGCCTTCATCAGCCCGGGCTGGATTCCGTCGAGCTGCAGGCAGGGATTGCGCAGGCCCGTGACTTCGACGACCGCGCTGCGGCCCAGGTGCAGCCGCGCGCCCCGCGGCAGCGCCAGGAGACACAGCCCGCGCGTGGTGACGTTCTCGCCCATCTGGCCCGGCTCGAGGGCGAAGCCGCGCGCGCGCAGCTCGTCGTGCAGCTCGGCGTGGATCAGGTGCACCTGCCGCAGGTTCGGCTGACTCGGGTCGCGCGCCACGCGCGAGCGGTGCTTCACGGTCTTGCCGGAGTGCGCGTCGCCCTCGACGCCCAGCCCGGCCATCAGACGCAGCGCGTCGCGCTTGCCCTTCTGCATGGTGTGTGACCCGCTCGACGCGAGCGCGAGGACGAACCCGGACATGGCGCACCAAGGTATCACTCCGCCCGGTCGGCCCAACCGGCCCGTGAATGCGAGCTTGCGTGTTCGGGCTCAGCCCCGAGCGGCGCTCGACGAGCCCGTGGTTCCGCCCCGCGCGGCCGCGCGGCACAAGACCAGGCCCACCACGGTGAGCGCCGTGCAGCCGACGACCCAGCCGGCCGGGGTGTGCGCGCCCGCGCCGTCGAAGCCGGCCAGCCCGAACAGCTGGTAGCTGGCGCAGACCTGGGCCACGCCCCAGAGTGAGTCGAGCGCGATCGCGGGCCAGAGCGACCCCGAGCTCTGGCGCAAGATGCACAGCACGAGCGCGTTCAGGAAGCCGGGCACGAACGGCCAGGGGCCGTGCGCCATGAGCGAAGGCAGGAACGACGCGCCGAAGCCCGAGAGCAGCGCGCTCACGAGCACGCCGGGAATGACACCGAGCTGTGTCGTGGCGAGCGGCTGCAGCACGCCGCGGTAGAAGAGGTTGTAGGCCAGCGGGAACGCGAGCACCCAGACCAGCGTGCCGGCGGCCGCGAGCGCCTGCGGCCGGAGGTGCGACGGGTCCGGATCGGGCGGGGGCGCAGGCGGCGGCGGCGCGATGCTCTTCACCACGTTGTCGATCTCACTCGACACGATGATCGCAGCCACGAGAAACACGACCGCGATCCACGCGCTGGCAGGCGCCGACACGAGGCCGATCTGACGCGCCGGCGGCTGGCGGAAGCGCTGCGCGCACAGGGCGAACATCAGCCCGTAGGTCACGAGCGCGCTCATGCCGAGCTGCGAGGCTGCGAGCTGGACGCCGATCTTCTCGAACAGGATCAGCCACAACAGGTGAGACAGCGGCGCGAGCAGCGCGAGCACGAACACGAACGCGAGCGTGAGCGGCGGCCGGGGCTCCGAATCCGAGTCGGGGATCATCGGCCGAACAGGATCGGCCGCAGCGCCTGGCCGGTGTACGAGAGGGGGTTGTTCGCGACCTCTTCGGGCGTGCCGGTCGCGACGATCTCGCCGCCCTTGTCCCCGCCCTCGGGGCCGAGGTCGATCAGGTAGTCGGCGGTCTTGATCACGTCGAGATTGTGCTCGATCACGACCACCGTGTTCCCGCGCTCCACAAGCTTGGTCAGCACGTCGAGCAGCTTCTCCACGTCGGCGAAGTGCAGGCCGGTGGTCGGCTCGTCGAGGATGTACATGGTGCGGCCGGTGGCGCGCTTCGAGAGCTCCTTCGCCAGCTTGATGCGCTGCGCCTCGCCGCCCGAGAGCGTGGTGGCCTGCTGGCCCAGGTGCACGTAGCCCAGCCCCACCTCGGCCAGCGTCTGCAGGCCCGGCCGGATCGACGGGATGTGCTCCAGGAACTCGAGCGCCTCGTCGACCGTCATCTCGAGCACGTCGGCGATCGACTTGCCCTTGTACTTCACCTCGAGCGTCTGCGGGTTGTAGCGCTTGCCCTGACACTCCTCGCAAGTCACGTACACGTCGGGCAGGAAGTGCATCTCGATGCGCAGGATGCCGTCGCCCTCGCAGGCCTCGCAGCGGCCGCCCTTCACGTTGAACGAGAAGCGCCCGGGCTGGTAGCCGCGCTGCCGTGACTCGGGCAGCTGCGTGAACAGCTCGCGGATGCCGGTGAAGATGCCGGTGTAAGTCGCCGGGTTCGAGCGCGACGTGCGCCCGATCGGGTCCTGACTCACGTCGATCACCTTGTCCAGGTGCGGCAGCCCGTCCACGCGCTTGTGCTTGCCCGGCTTGTCCTTGGCGTCGAAGAGCTTGTGCGCGAGCGCGCGGTACAGCGTGTCGTTCACGAGCGTCGACTTGCCGCTGCCCGAGACACCGGTCACGACCGTGAGCACGCCCAGCGGGAAGCGCACGGTCACGTCGCGCAGGTTGTTCGCCGACGC
>DATKAO010000212.1 GCA_035498015.1 Myxococcota bacterium | reverse complement strand
GCGCGCCGGTCGCTGTGCACCGCCAGGTCGCGCTGGATGCCGCGCCGGTCCTGGCAGAGCTGCAGCACCGCGCCGATGTACGGCGTCGGCATGTGGATCTGCGCCAGGATGCGCGGCTCCTGGATCTCCTCGATCTCGTTCAGGTCGGGCAGGTCGCTCGGGCGATGCAGCTCGATCGTGCTGCCGTCGGTCTTCTTCACGCGATAGACGACGGTGGGCGCGGTGATGATCAGGTCGAGCCCGAACTCGCGCTCGAGTCTCTCCTGCGCGATCTCCATGTGCAGGAGCCCCAGGTAGCCGCAGCGGAAGCCGAAGCCGAGGGCACCGCTGGTCTCGGGCTCGGCCGTGAAGGAGGAGTCATTGAGCTGGAGCTTGTCGATCGCGGCGCGCAGGGCGTCGTAGCTGCCCGGGTCGGCGGGATACAGCCCGCTCCAGACCATGGGCTGCATGGGCTTGAAGCCGGGCAGCGGCTCGGTGCACGGATTCGCGGCGTCGGTGAGCGTGTCGCCTATGCGCACCGCCTTGGGGTCGCGGATGCTGGCCGCCACCACGCCGACCTCGCCGGTCGAGACGGACTCGACGGGCTTCACGCGCAGCTGCGGCACGCCCAAGAGGGTCACGTCCCACTCACTCTTGTCGGAGAGCAGCTGGATGCGCGCGCGCTTGCCGAGCGATCCATCGACCACGCGCACCAGCATCGTCGCGCCCAGGAACGGGTCGTACCAGCTGTCGAAGATCAGCCCGCGCAGCGGCGCGTCGGGGTTGCCTTTGGGCGGCGGCACGCGCGCGACCACCGCCTCGAGGATGGCCTCGACGTTCTGGCCGGTCTTGGCCGACACCAAGAGCGCGCCCTCGGCCGAGATGCCGACGATCTCCTCGACCTCGCGCAGCGCGCGCTCGGGGTCGGCGCTCGGCAGGTCGATCTTGTTCACGACCGGGATGATCTCGAGCCCGCCCGCCACCGCGAGCTCGGCGTTGGCGACCGTCTGCGCCTCGACGCCCTGGGCGGCGTCGACCACGAGCAGCGCGCCCTCACACGCGGCCAGCGAGCGCGACACCTCGTAGTGGAAGTCCACGTGACCCGGCGTGTCGATCAGGTTGAGCAGATACTCCTGCCCGTCCTGCGCGCGGTACCGCATGCGCACGGTCTGCGCCTTGATGGTGATGCCGCGCTCGCGCTCGAGGTCCATGGAGTCGGTCATCTGGTCGACCCGCTCGCGCTCCGAGACCGTGTTGGTCAGCTCGATCAGGCGGTCCGACAGGGTCGACTTGCCGTGGTCGATATGCGCAATGATCGCGAAGTTGCGCACGCGCTCGGGCGGAAAGCCACTCACGGGCGACCGCGCTCGAGCTGGGCCCTGAAGTACGGCAGCGTGCGCGCGAAGCCCTCTTCCGGCGAGACCTGCGGCTCCCAGCCCGCGAGCTCGCGCTTCGCCAGCGAGATGTCCGGGCGGCGCTGCTGCGGGTCGTCGGGCGGCAGGCCCTTGTGAATCACGCGCGACTTCGAGGCGGTCACTTTGCAGATCAGCTCCGCGACCTCGAGCACGGTGAGCTCGCGCTGGTTGCCCAGGTTCATCGGCCCGACGTACGACGAGCCGAGCAGCCGCACGATGCCCTCGACCAGGTCCGACACGAAGCAGACGCTGCGCGTCTGCAGGCCGTCGCCGAAGACGGTGAGGTTCTCGCCGCGCAGCGCCTGCGTGAAGAAGGCGGGGATCATGCGGCCGTCGTCGGGACGCATGCCCGGGCCGTAGGTGTTGAAGATGCGCACGATGCGCACGTCGACCTTGTGGTAGCGGTGGTAGGCCATGGTCATGGCCTCCGCGAAGCGCTTGGCCTCGTCGTACACCCCACGGATGCCGACCGGGTTCACGTTGCCCCAGTAGCTCTCGGGCTGGGGATTCACTGCCGGGTCGCCGTAGCACTCCGAGGTGGAGGCGAGCAGGAAGCGCGCGCCCTTGGCCTTGGCCACGCCGAGCGCGTTGTGAGTCCCGAGCGCGCCGACCTTCAGGATCTGGATGGGCAGTCTCTCGAAGTCGATCGGGCTCGCGGGCGAGGCGAAGTGCAGCACCGCGTCGAGCGGCTCCGGCACGTGGATGAAGCTCGTGACGTCGTGCTTCACGAAGCGGAAGCCCTCGCGGCCGAACAGGTCCTCGATGTTCTCGAGCCGGCCCGTGAGCAGGTTGTCCATGCACACCACGCTCCAGCCGTCGCCGAGGAAGCGGCGGCACAGGTGCGAGCCGATGAAGCCGGCGCCGCCGGTGATCAGCGCCCTAGGCATCGCGGCCTCCCTGCTCGGCGTCGAGATACTGCGCCAGCGCGTCGCGCCAGTGCGGGAGCGTGATTCCCAGGGCCCGCGCGCGCGCCAGGCCGAGCACGCCGTACGCGGGGCGCGGCGCCGGACGCGGCATCTCGGAGGTGGGAATGGGAATGACTTCGACCTTCGGGCACAGTCCGCGGCGCGCGCCCTCGGTCGTGGCCTCGCGCGCGAGCTCGTAGAACGAGGCGATGCCCTCGTTGCACAGGTGGAGCACGCCGCGCGCGCCCGCCGCCACGGCCGCGAACATCCCGCGCGCCAGTGAGTGCGTCCAGGTCGGCCGGCCGAGCTGGTCCTCGACCACGCGCAGCGGCCCGCCATTCCCGGCCGCGCGCAGGATGGTGCGCACGAAGTTCCCACCCGCGCCGAACACCCACTGGGTGCGCACGATCAGGTGCTCGCCTTCGGCCGCGCGCACGCCGTCCTCGCCGCGCGACTTGCTGCGGCCGTACACCGACAGCGGGCGCTTGGGCGCGTCCTCCGGAATCGGCTGCGAGGCCGAGCCATCGAACACGTAGTCCGTGGAGACGTGCACCAGGAGTGACTGGCCGCGGCAGGCCTGCGCGAGCAGGCGCGGCGCCAGCGCGTTCGCGCGCTCGGCGGCGTCGGTCTCGCTCTCGCAGCGGTCGACGGCCGTGAACGCGGCGCAGTTCAGCACCACGTCGGGACGCAGCTCGTCGAGCGCGCGCTTCAGCGCGCCGGCGTCCTGCACGTCGAGCTCGGCGTGCGAGAGACCGATCGCGGTGACCCCGTGCTCGGGCGCGAGCGCGAGCGTCGCCCGGCCGAGCTGTCCGCCCGCTCCGGTCACGAGCCAGCGAGGCGCCGCCACGACGCGACTCACTCCGCCGTGGCCCAGGTCTTGAGGCCGAGCGCCTTCAGGCGCTGCTCGAGCTCGGCGGGGTCCTGGCCGCCGTTCGGCCGCACGCGCACGCGGTAGCGGCCGCTCTTGTCGGGCATCGCGGTCACGTAGGGATCGAAGCCCTGCGTCTTCAGCTTGGCGACCAGCGCGTCGGCCTGCTTGCGCTCGGCCAGGGACAGCACCTGGATCACCGGGTGTCTCGCGTCGGCGGGCGGCGAGGTCTTCTTCTCGAGCTCGCGCACGATCTGGTCCGGGCTCTTCGCCGGCGCCGGCGTGGGCGCGGGAGACGCTGGCGGCGCGGGCGGCGGGCTCGAGACCGCGGGCGCGGCGGCTGGCGCGGGCTTGGGCGCGGGCGGAGTGACTGCGGCGACCTCGCGCTTGGGCGCGGGCGCAGGCGCGGGCTTGGCTGCCCCGCCCTGCAGCTCGCCGAAGGCCTCGAGCGGAGGCGCGGCCTGGGGGGCCGCCGGGGGCGCTTGCGGCGCCTCGAGGTCCACCGTCTCGACCGGGCCGCGCATGCGCTCGAGCAGCATGCGCGGGGTCTCCGAGACGGAGCCGATCACGATCCCGATGCAGGCGCCGATCGCCACCAGCAACCCGCCATAGAGCCAGCGCGCCGGGCTGGAGCGGCGCCGCGCGGATTTCTTCGGGGAGTCGGCATCGCGCTCGGTCATGTCACATCCGTTCCGGCGCGTGCACGCCGAGCATTCCGAGCCCGTTCGCCAGCGCGATGCGCACGGTCGACACCAGCGCGAGCCTCGCGAGCGAGAGCTCCCGGTCATCCGACACCACCCGGTGTCGCTTCCCGTCGGAGATGTAGGCGTTGAAGGCGTTGGCGAGCTCGAGCAGGTAGCGCGCCAGCTCCTGCGGCTCGCGCCCGCGCGCGGCGCGCAGCACGGTGTCGGGCAGGCGTTCGACGAGCTTGGCCAGCTCGATCTCCTCGGGCGCGTCGACGCGCTCGAGCGACAGCGCGCGCGGGTCGTCGCCCAGCACGAGCCCCGCCTCTTCGGCTTTGCGCGCGATGCTGCACAGGCGCGCGTGCGCGTACTGGATCTTGAACACCGGGTTGCGCTCGGAGCGCTCGACCGCCAGCTCGACGTCGAAGTCGAGGTGCGTGTCGGCCCGCCGCTCGACCATGAAGTAGCGGAACACGTCGCGGCCGACCTCGTCCAGCACCTCGTCGACGGTCACGAACGAGGCCTTGCGCGTCGACATCTTCACGAGCTCGCCGCCGCGGCGCAGGTTCACCCACTGGTACATGACCAGCTCGACCTTGTCGGCGTCGGCGCCCAGCGCGGCGACCGCCGCGCGCACGTACGGGAACTGCGCGATGTGGTCGGGGCCGAGCACGTCGATGATCGTCGCCAGCCCGCGCGCCAGTGACTCGCGGTGGTAGGCCACGTCGGGCAGGAGATAGGTCGCCTCACCCGTCGACTTCACCAGCACGCGATCGCGCTCCAGCCCGAACTGCGTCGAGCGCAGCCACACGGCGCCGTCCTGGTCGAACACCAGCCCGCGCGCGCGCAGGTCGGCGAGCGTGCGGTCCACGAGCTTGCGCTCGAACAACGTGTGCTCGTTGAAGTAGGAATCGAAGCGCACGCCCAGCGCCGCCAGCGTGCGCTCGATGTCGGCGAAGATCGCCTCGGTGGCGCGCGCCTTGAAGCGGGCCTCGTCCGCGCCGCGCCAGGCTTCCCCCACCTCGCCGGCGAGCGCGCGCGCGATCTCGACCAGATATTCGCCCTGGTAGCCCTCTTCGGGCAGCTCGGCCGCGTCGCCCAGCTCCTGCAGGTAGCGCGCGCGCAGTGACTCGGCGAGCACGCGCATCTGGCGGCCGGCGTCGTTGAAGTAGTACTCGCGCACGACCTTGTGACCGATCGCCTCGAGCAGGCTCGCGATGCAGTCACCCAGCACCGCGTTGCGGCCGTGGCCGATCGTGAGCGGCCCCGTGGGGTTGGCCGAGACGAACTCGACCATCACGCTCGAGCCCGCGCCCGTGGTGCTGCGGCCGAAGCTCGCGCCCTCGCGCAGCACGCGCGCGATCGAGTCGCGCCAGCGCGCGCGCGCGAGAAAGACGTTCAGGAACCCCGGCCCGGCGATCTCGACCCGTTCCAGCGCCCCGCCGCCCGTGCCGAGCTCGTCTTTCAGCATCTGCGCGGCCTCGCGCGGCGGCCGGCCGAGCACCTTGGCCATCATGAGCGCGGCGTTGGTCGCGAAATCGCCGTGCTCGGGTGTCTTGGGCGGGACGACCGACAGGTTGGCAACCAGGTCGAGCGCCTGCGGCGCGTGCGCGCGCAGCACGCGCGCCGCGGCCTCGCGCAGCAGTTTGTCGACCTCGTCTCGCATGATGATTCCGGTAGCCCGCGCCCGCCTGCGGGTCAATCACCCTGGGGCGCGCCGCGCAGCCGGACCACGACCTCGCCCGGCCGCACCATGCCGAGCGACTCTCTCGCCACGCTCTCGATCTCGAACGAGTCGGCGCGCAAGCGATCGGCCCGCCCCACCAGGTCCGTGCGCTCGCTCCAGAGCTTGGCGATCCGCTCGTCGGCCCGGCGCAGCTCCGCCTTCACGCGAAAGACCGCGCGCAGCCCGTTGTCGGCGTCGTACAAGAGCGCCACTGCCGCCCCCACGATCGCTGCCAGAGGTCCCACCCAGAGCAGCCCGCGGCGTCTAGACGGGCCCGTGTCTTCGGCTTCACTCACCCGGACTCCCCCCCGACTCCTTGTCCGCCGCCAGCGCGCGGCGGATCGCCCGAGAGTAGCGCGGGTCTTCCCAATTCTGAGGGCCGATGAAGTGTTCGAGCACCGTTCCGTTGGGATCGACCAGGAAGGTCTCGGGCACCCCGGACACCTGGTAGGCGTCGTAGACCCCCCGGTCCCGGTCCAACAGGATGGGGAAGTCGATCGAGAACTCCTTCTGGAAGGCGTCGATCGCCGGCTCGTCCTCGGGCTTGTCGATCGAGATGGCCAGGATCTCGAAGTCGCTGCCCTGCAGTGTCTGGTGCAGGCGCTCCAGCGCCGGCGCTTCGGAGCGGCAGGGCGCGCACCAGGTGGCCCAGAAGTTCACGAACACGACCTTGCCGCGCAGCGCCGAGAGCGAGACTTCCTGCGCCGCGCCGTGCACGGGCAGGCGGAAGTCCGGGGCCTGCGCGCCGTTCCGCAGCGCGGGCGCCGGCGGTGGCCGCATGGCGACGTAGGCGCCGACCCCGACCGCGAACAGCGCGGCGATGATCAGGAGGGAGAGAGTTCCGCTCCCGGGCCGGTTCAAGTGGCGGCGTTCGCCTCCCCGCCGTCCGGCTTCCGCGCGTCGACGAGCTGGATGATGGAGATCTCGGCGTTGTCCCCGCGGCGGGGACCGACCTTGAGCTGGCGCGTGTAGCCGCCCGGCCGCTTGCGGTAGCGCTTGGCGAGGTCGTCGAAGACCTTGGCCGCCACCTCGCGCGAGCGGATGGTCGCCATCGCGCGGCGGCGCGCGGCCAGCGTGCCTTCCTTGCCGAGCGTGATCATGCGCTCGGCGACCCGCCGCACCTCCTTGGCCTTCGCGGTGGTGGTGCGCACCTCCTCGTGCTCGAACAGCGAGGTCACGAGGTTGCGCAGCATCGCGGTGCGATGTGCGGTGTTGCGCGAGAGCTTGCGGTGATCTTTTCGGTGTCTCATCGAGAGAGTCCTATGCGCCGTAGTCCCGAGGCGTGCCCGCCCCGTTCACCTGTCAGGCGTCGGCGTCCTCGCGCAGGCGATCGAGCTCCTTGCGAGACGGGAAGTTGTCGAGCTTCATGCCGAACTCGAGGCCGAGGCCGGCCAGGATCTCCTTGATCTCGTTCAGTGACTTCCGGCCGAAGTTCTTGGTCTTGAGCATCTCCGCCTCGCTGCGCTGCACGAGCTCGCCGATGTACTTGATGTCGGCGTTCTGCAGGCAGTTGGCCGAGCGCACCGAGAGCTCGAGCTCGTCGACCGGGCGGAACAGGATCTCGTTCGGAGTCACGGAGTGGAGCATCGGCGCGTGCGGGCGCTCCACGTCTTCTTCGAAGTTGATGAAGATCGAGAGCTGGTCCTTGAGGATCTTGGCCGCGAACGCCAGCGCGTCGGCGGGCGCGACCGAGCCGTCGGTCCAGATCTCGAGCGACAGCCGGTCGTAGTCGGTCTCGCGGCCGACGCGCGCGTTGGTGACGGTGTAGTTCACCTTGCGCACCGGCGAGAAGATCGAGTCGATCGGAATCGTGCCGATCGGCTGGTCTTCCTTGGCGTTCTTCTCCGCCAGCACGAAGCCTTTGCCCACCTCGACGGTCGCGGTGAGCGAGAGCTCCGCATCGCCCGACAGCGTGGCGATGTGGTGCCCGCCCTCGAGGATCTCGACGGTCTGGTCAGGCGAGCTGAAGTCGCTCGAAGTGACCGCGCCCGGGCCCTGCTTCTTGATCACGATCTGCTTGGGCTCGGGCGAGTGCGCGCGCAGGCGCACCTCCTTCAGGTTCAGCACCACGTCGGTCACGTCTTCGAGCACGCCCGGGATCGAGCTGAACTCGTGCTGGACGCCCTCGACGCGCACCGAGGTGATTGCCGCGCCTTGCAGCGACGACAACAGCACGCGGCGCAGCGCGTTTCCGAGCGTGAGCCCGAAGCCGCGCTCCAGCGGCGCACACTCGAAGCGCCCGTACGTCGCGGACAGATCGTCCTCGATGTCGATCCGCCGCGGGCGGATGAGCGTTTGCCAGTTTCGGACCATGAGATCTACGTTCATGGGACCTCCTGAGAGAGGAGTGATTCGTTCTGAGGGGATGTGCTCAGCGCGAATAGAGTTCGATGATGAGCTGCTCCTGGATCGGAAGCGTGAGCTCCTCGCGGACCGGGTCACCCAGGATGGTGCCGGTCTTCAAGTCTTTGTCGATCGTGAGCCAGCTCGGCATGCTGCGCGTCTCGAGCGCGCCGAGCGCCCCCTCGATGCGCGCCGCCTTCTGGCCGCGGGCCGTGAGCTCGATCTTGTCGCCCTTCTTGACCCGGAACGACGGGACGTTCACCCGCCGGCCGTTGACCTTGAAGTGACCATGGCGCACGAGCTGGCGCGCCTCGGAGCGCGAGGTCACGTAGCCCAGGCGGAACACCACGTTGTCGAGCCGGCGCTCGAGCAGCGCCATCAGGTTCTCGCCCTTCACGCCCTTGAGGTGCGCGGCCTCGTCGACCGTCTTGCGGAACTGCCGCTCGAGCACGCCGTAGATGCGCCGCACCTTCTGCTTCTCGCGCAGCTGCTGGCCGTAGTCGGAGAACTTCGGCCGGCCCTGGCCGTGCTGGCCCGGCGGGTAGTTGCGCCGCTCGACCGAGCACTTGTCCGAGAAGCAGCGGTCGCCCTTCAAGAACAGCTTCATGCCCTCGCGGCGGCACAGCCGACATACTGAATCGTGATAACGTGCCAAGCAGATACTCCTAAGCGCGGCGCCGCTTCGGTGCGCGGCAGCCGTTGTGCGGGATCGGAGTCACGTCTCGCACGTAGGTGATCTTGAAGCCCGCGGCCTGCAGACCGCGCGCGGCCGGCTCGCGCCCCGCGCCCGGCCCCTTCACGAGCACGCCGATCTGGCGCACCCCGTGCTCCATCGCCTTCTTCGCCACGTCCTCGGCGCAGATCTGCGCCGCGTAGGGCGTCGACTTCTTCGAGCCCTTGAAGCCGATCATGCCGGCCGACGAGGTCGCGATCGTGTTTCCCGACACGTCGGTGATGGTGATGATGGTGTTGTTGAACGTCGCCTGGATGTGGGCGACGCCGGTCTGGATGTTCTTCCGGACCTTCTTCTTGACCTTCTTGGCTTTGGCAACGCCCACGGGGTCGGTTCCTCACTTACTTCTTGGTCGCGATCTTCTTGCCGGCGACGGTCTTGCGCGGGCCCTTGCGGGTGCGCGCGTTGGTGTGAGTGCGCTGGCCGCGCACGGGCAGGCCCTTGCGATGGCGCAGGCCGCGGTAGCAGCCGATGTCCATCAGCATCTTGATGTTCTGCTGGACCTCGCGCCGCAGGTCGCCTTCGACCTTGTACTGGCCCTGGATCACGTCGCGCAGGCGCACGACCTCGCTCTCGTCGAGGTCGAAGGTCTTGGTGTTCGGAGCCACGCCCGCCTCGTCGCAGATCTTCTCCGCCGACGAGCGGCCGATGCCGTAGATGTAGGTGAGTGCGACCTTGACCGCCTTCTCGCGCGGAAGATCGACGCCCGCGATGCGCGCCATCGTCTAGCCCTGCCTCTGCTTGTGCTTGGGGTTCTCGCAGATCACGCGCAGGACGCCCTTCCTGCGGATCAGCTTGCACTTGTCACACATCTTCTTGACCGATGCTCGAACCTTCATGGCTTCCTCAGTGAGTCCCCGGGACTCGGGTCAGGATCTCGGGGCCGTGGTCGGTGATCGCCACGGTGTGTTCGAAGTGAGCGGAGCGCCGGCGATCGGCGGTGACCGCGGTCCAGCCGTCGGCCAGGACCTCGACCTGCCAGGTGCCCGCGTTCACCATGGGCTCGATCGCGAACACCATGCCTTCGCGCAGCCTCTGGCCGCGGCCGGCCTTGCCGAAGTTCGGCAGCTGCGGCGGCTCGTGCATGGCGCGGCCGATGCCGTGCCCCACGAAGTCGCGCACCACCGAGAAGCCGTTGGCCTCGACGTGACCCTGCACCGCCGCGCCGACGTCGCCCAGGCGCTTGCCTGGCGCGAGCTCTTGGATGCCGAGCTCGAGCGACTGGTGTGTGACTTCGACCAGGTGCTTGGACTCCTCGTCGATGCGGCCGATCGGGAGCGAGAGCGCGGCGTCGCCGTGGAAGCCGTCGCAGATCGCACCGAAGTCGAGCTTGAGCAGGTCGCCCTCGACCAGCCGGCGCGAGCCCGGAATGCCGTGGACGATCTCCTCGTTCACCGAGGCGCACAGCACCGCGGGGAACGGCGGCGCCTGGCCCGGCGCGTAGTCCAGGAAGGAGGACACCAGCCGGCGCGCGCGGATCTCCTCGCGCGCGGCGCGGTCGAGCTCGCCGGTCGTGACTCCCGGCTTGGCGAGCGAAGCCAGCTTCACGAGGATCTCGCCCACGTGGCGCCCGGCCTCGCGCATCTTGTCGAGCTCGCGCTTGGACTTGATCTGGATCATGCGCTCGCTCCGATCGCCGCCACGATGCGCGCGGTGATGTCGTCCATGGAGCCCACGCCGTCGATCTTGGCCACCGACTTGCCGTAGTGCGCGAGCACGGGCGCGGTGTCTCGCCGGAACACTTCGAGGCGCTTGTTCACCGACTCCTCGTTGTCGTCGGCCCGGCCCTCGTTGCGCGACAGGATGCGCCGGCGGATCTCGTCGTCGGCCACGGTCAGCGCGATCACGCGCGCGGGCTCGCGGCCCTGCTCTTTCAGCAGCGCGTCGAGCGCGACCGCCTGCTTCTGGGTGCGCGGGAAGCCGTCGAGCACGCAGCCCGGCTTGCAGTCCGGCCGCGCGATGCGCTGGCGCACGATCTCGATCACGACCTCGTCGGGCACGAGCTCGCCCGCGTCCATGATCGCCTTGGCGCGCTTGCCGATCTCGGAGCCGCTCTTCACCGCCTCGCGCAGGATCTCGCCGGTCGAGATCTGCGGGATCCCGTACCTCTCCACCAGGCGCTTGGCCTGCGTGCCCTTCCCCGAGCCCGGCGGGCCCGTGAGGATCAGGTTGAGTTGCCGGCTCATCTGTTGCCTCGACCGCGCAGGCGCGCGCCCTGCACGAAGGTGTCGTAGTTGTGCGCCACGAGATGCGCCTCGACCTGGCCGACGGTGTCCATGGCGACGCCGACCACGATCAGCAGCGCGGTGCCGCCGAACACGAACGGCACGCTGAATTCGTTCTGCAGGAAGTTGGGGAGCACGCACACCGCAGCGAGATAGGACGCGCCGATCAGCGTGATCCGGTTCAGCACGCGCAGGATGTATTCGGCCGTGCGCTTGCCGGGGCGGATACCCGGGATGTAGCCGCCGTTCTTCCGGACGTTCTCGGCGACGTCGTCCGGGTCGAGCATGACCCCGGTGTAGAAGTAGGCGAAGAACAGGATGAGCGCCACGTACAGGATCTCGTGACCCCACGAGCGCCAGCCCAGGTAGTCGTTTACGAAGTCCGCGATCGCCTCGTGACCGCTCCATTGCGAGATCTGCAGCGGCAGCACGAGCAGCGACGACGCGAAGATCGGCGGGATGACTCCCGAGGTGTTGAGCCGCAGCGGGAAGTACGACATGCCGCCGGCGAGCTGACGCCGCCCGACCACGCGCCGCGCGTACTGGATGGGAATGCGCCGCTGCGCGCGCTCGAAGAACACGATCACGCCCACCACCAGGACCATCACGCCCGCGAGCAGCAGGATCGCGATCGGCGGCAGCTGGTCGGTGCGCACCATGTCCCACACGCGCGAGAGCGCCGAGGGGATGCGGCACACGATGCCCGCGAAGATCACGAGTGAGATGCCGTTGCCGATGCCGCGCTCGTTGATCTGCTCGCCGAGCCACATGATGAACGAGGTGCCCGCGGCGAGAGTAAGGATGGTGGTGATCCGGAAGCCCCAGCCCGGGTGCATGACGGTGTTGGGACCGAGCAGCCCGTTCTCGAGCGCGGTCGCCATGAGGAAGCCCTGGAGCACTGCGAGCACGACCGTGCCGTAGCGGGTCCAGCGCGTGATCACGCGCCGCCCCTCTTCGCCCTCTTTGCGCAGCTCGTCGAGCTTGGGAATCACGACGGAGAGCAGCTGGAGGATGATCGACGACGAGACGTACGGCATGATGCCGAGCGAGAAGATCGACAGCTGCTCGAACGCGCCGCCCGTGAACAGGTTGAGATAGTCGAAGATCCCGCCGCCGTGACCCGACTGCTCGAAGTAGCGGCGGATCTCGTTGGGATCGATGCCCGGAGTCGGCACCGCACAGCCGATGCGGTACACCGCGAGCATCGCGAAGGTGAACAGGATGCGCCTGTTCAGCTCCGGGATCCTCGTGATGTTGCCGAGCGCTCCGGGGTTCATGACTTACACCAGCTCCACGCTGCCGCCGGCGGCTTCGATCTTGGCCCGCGCCGAGCTCGAGACCGCGCTGACTCGCACTTTCAGCGCGGCCTCCAAGGGACCGTCGCCGAGCACCTTCACGGGACCGCTGGCGCTGCGGATCAGCCCTGCTTCGGCCAGCGCCGCGGCGTCGACCTCCGCGCCCTTCTTGAAGCGCGCGAGCGCCTTCACGTTCACCACCTGCGCGCCGCCGTCGGCCATCGGATTGGTGAACCCGCGCTTGGGCAGGCGCATGACGAGCGGGATCTGACCGCCTTCGCGATGCGGCTTGTGTTTGCGGCCCGCGCGCGCACCGGCGCCCTTCGTGCCGCGGCCCGAGGTCTTCGCGCTGCCGCAGCCGATGCCGCGGCCCACGCGTTTGCGCGGGCGCCGCGAGCCGGGAGCGGGCTTCAATCGATCGAGCATCAGCCGTTCTCCACCTGCACCAAGTGACTCACCTTGCGGATCATGCCGCGCACGGCCGGCGTGTCGACGAGCTCGCGCACCTGGTTCGGCTTGCCCAGCCCGAGCCCGCGCAACGTCTGGTGCTGGTCGGGCCCGTAGCCGATCGCGCTGCGGAACTGCCGCACGCGCACGGTCGCGCCCGCCGCCTTGGCCTTC
>DATKAO010000211.1 GCA_035498015.1 Myxococcota bacterium | reverse complement strand
CGCGGCCGCGAGCACGGCGGGCGGCAGCTCGCGTCCCGGGCTCGACATGGCGCGCACGCGCACGCCCGCGACCGCCGCGGGGATGCCGAGCATGAGCGTGGTCGACGCCAGCGGCGCGGTGCCGCCGGGCACGTACAGCCCGACCGCGTCGAGCGGCCGCACGAACTGTCCGAGGCGCTGACCGACCTTGGCCTCGTCCCAGCTGCGCGGGACGTGCAGCTCGTGGAACTCGCGGATGCGCTCGGCCGCGAACGCCAGCGCCGCGGCGTCTTCAGGGCCGAGGCGCGCCGCGCCGGCCTCGATCTCGGCGGAAGTCACCTTCAGCTGCGCCGGCTCGAGCCGGTAGCCGTCGAAGCGCTCGATCGCGTCGAGCACGGCCGCGTCGCCGCGCCGGCGCACGTCGTCGAGGATCGCGCCGACTTGCTCCTGCAGGTTCGCGCGCTCGAACGAGCGGCGTTGCTCGAGCCGCGCGAAGCGGCGCGCGAAGTCGGAGGCGCGCGCATCGAGCAGCTCGATCTGGAGCTCGACGGCCACGACTCACTCCGCTTCGCGCCGGATCCGGCCGCCCAGGCGCGCGAGCTTCTCCTCGATGCGCTCGTAGCCGCGGTCGATGTGGTACACGCGGCGCACGCGCGTCTCGCCCGAGGCCGCGAGCCCCGCCAGCACGAGCGACGCGCTCGCCCGCAGGTCGGTGGCCATGACCGGCGCGCCCGAGAGCCGCGACGGGCCGTTCACCACCGCGGTCTTGCCCTCGATCTCGATGTCGGCGCCCAGGCGCACGAGCTCGGGCACGTGCATGTAGCGGTTCTCGAAGATGTTCTCGCTGATCGCCGAGACGCCCTCGGCCTGCGTCAGGAGCGCCATGATCTGCGCCTGCATGTCGGTCGGGAAGCCCGGGAAGGGGGCGGTCTTCACGCGCAGGCCGCGGAAGCTCCCGTGGCGGCGCACGCGCGCCCAGTCACTGCCCACCTCCACGTCGAGCCCCGCCTCGCGCAGCTTCTCGAGCACCACGCCGCTGTGCTCGGGCACGATGCCGGTGACCTTCACGTCGCCGCCGGGCAGGAGCGCGCCTGCCGCGAGCAGGGTACCCGCCTCGATGCGGTCGCCGGCGACGGTGTGGCGCACGCCCGAGAGACTCGACACGCCCTGCACGATCAGGTGCTCCGAGCTCGCCTGGTCGATGCGCGCGCCCATGGCGCGCAGCACGGTGATCAGCTCCTGCACCTCGGGCTCGCACGCGGCGTTCTCGATCTCGGACACGCCATCGGCGAGACAGGCGGCCATGAGCACGTTCTGCGTGCCGTTCACCGTGCGCACGTCGAAAGTGACCCGCGCGCCGCGCAGCCGGCTGGCGCGCGCCTCGACGTAGCCGCCTTCGAGCTCGATCTTCGCACCCAGCGCCGCCATGCCCTTCAAGTGCTGGTCGACCGGCCGCGCGCCGATCGCGCAGCCGCCCGGCAGTGACACGCGCGCGTGTCCGCAGCGCGCCAGCAGCGGCCCCAGCACCATGAACGAGGCGCGCATGGTGCGCACCAGGTCGTAGGGCGCTTCGATCTGCGTCGGCTCGCCGCCCTCGATGCGCAGCGTGTCGGCCGACTCCCAGCCGCCCCGCACGCCCAGGCCGTCGAGGATCTTCAGCATGGTGTCGAGGTCGCGCACGTGCGGCGTGTTCGAGAGGGTCACCGGGCGGTCGCTGAGCAGCGCCGCGGCCATGAGCGCGAGTACCGAGTTCTTCGAGCCGCTCGCCCCGATCGCGCCCTTGAGCGGCACGCCTCCTTCGATCCGGAACTGATCCATTCAGACGGTCTCCGCATAGCGGCCCAGCACCACGCGCGCGATGCCGGCCAGGTCCAGGAACGACTCCACTTCGGCAGCGCCGGTCGCGCGCAGAAGCTCGGCGACGGCGGGCGCCTGGCCCGCGCCCACTTCGAAGGCGATCGCGCCCGGCCGGGCCAGGCGCGCGGGCGCCTCTGCGCAGAGCTGGCGAATGACGTCGAGCCCGTCCGGTCCGCCGTCCAGGGCCACGCGCGGCTCGTGATGGAGCTCGGGCGCGAGCCCGGCGAGCTCCCCGCTCGCGACGTAGGGCGGGTTCGAGAGCACGAGATCGAAGCCGCCGGCGACGGCGCCGAGCTGGCTGGCCTCGATCAGGGTCACGCGCTCGAGCACCCCCAGCGCCGCGAGGTTCTCGCGGGCCAGCGCGAGCGCCGCGAGCGACACGTCGCACGCAACGATCTCGACCGACGGCAGCTCGCGCGCGAGCGCAGCCGCGATGCAGCCCGAGCCCACGCCGATCTCGAGCGCGCGCGCGGGCTTCAGGTCGGCCGCGACGCGCACCAGGGTCTCGGTCTCGGGGCGCGGGATCAGCGCGTCCGGAGTGACCCGGAACGGCAGAGACCAGAACTCGCGCTGCCCGGTGAGATAGGCCACGGGCACGCGCTCCTTGGCGCGCCGGCGCACGAGCTCCCGGTAGCGCGCCCGGTCCGCCTCGCCCAGCGGCTTGTCGAACGCGAGATACAGGTCCATGCGCGAGCAGCCCAGCACGTGCGCCAAGAGCACCTCGGCGTCGAGCCGCGCCTGCGGCACGCCGTGCTGCTTGAAGAAGTCCGCCGTCCAGCGCAGGAACTCCATGAGCGTCCAGTCCGCGCTCACGCCAGGCTCTCCTGCTGCCGCAGCGCTTCGGCCTCGAGGTGGGTGGCGACGGCGTCGATCAGCTCGTCGATCTCGCCCTCCATCACGCGGTCGAGCTGGTGCAGAGTGACTCCTGCGCGGTGATCGGTGACGCGGTTCTGCGGGAAGTTGTAGGTGCGGATGCGCTCGCTGCGGTCGCCGCTGCCGATCTGGCCCTTGCGCTCGGCGGCGCGCTCGGCGTCGAGCCGGGTCTGCTCCAGGTCGAGCAGCCGCGCGCGCAGGACTTTCAACGCCTTCGCCTTGTTCTTGTGCTGGGACTTCTCGTCCTGGGACTGAACGACGAGCCCGGTCGGAATGTGTGTGATGCGGATCGCCGAGTCCGTGGTGTTCACGCTCTGGCCGCCGGGCCCGCTGGAGCGGAAGCGGTCGATGCGCAGGTCCTTCTCGTCGACCTCGATGTCCGCCACGTCGGCCTCGGGAAGCACCGCCACCGTGGCAGTGGACGTGTGGATGCGGCCCTGTGATTCAGTCACCGGCACGCGCTGCACGCGGTGGACCCCGGACTCGTACTTGAGGCGCCCGTAGATCCCTGCGCCGGTGAAGTTGGCCACGACCTCCTTCGCGCCGCCGCCGTCGGTCTCGGTGAGTGACAGGAGCTCGACCGCCCACTTCCGGCCCTGCGCGTAGCGCGTGTACATGCGGAACAAGTCGGCCGCGAACAGCGCGGCCTCGTCGCCGCCCGTGCCGGGGCGGATCTCCATGACCACGCTCTTCTGGTCACGCGGGTCGCGTGGCTGGAGGAGCTTGCGCAACGAGACCTCGAGCTGGTCGCGGCGCGCGCGCAGCTCGGGCAGCTCGTGCTTCGCCAGCTCGCGGATGTCGGCGTCGTTGTCGCTGGCGAGCTGCTCGTTCTCGGCGAGCTCCGCGCTGACTCGCTTCCAGTCGCGGTAGGTGCTGACCAGCTCGCGCAGGCCCGCGAGCTCCTGAGTCAGCTCGCGCAGCTTCGCCGGATCGCGGGCGAGCGAAGGCTCACCGAGGCGGTCCTCGAGCTCCTGGTAGCGCGCCTCGATTTCAGCGATCCGCTCGAACATGGAGATCCCCGGACCAGTGAGCTTAGCCACGAGGGACCCGGGGGGTGAGGGGTGAGCCGAAGGGGATTCAGCCCTTCTTCTCGTAGCGGCGGCGGAAGCGGTCCACCTTGCCGGCCGTGTCCACGAGTTTCTGCTTGCCGGTGAAGAACGGATGGCAGTTCGAGCAGATCTCGACCCGGATCGAGTTGTTCGTGGAGCGGGTGATGAACTCGTTCCCGCAGGCGCAGTGGACGCGCACCAGCTTGTATTCGGGGTGGATGTCCGGCTTCATGGCGCGGCGACGATAAGCCCCGAGATCGCGGCTGTCCAATCGCTGCCCGATGGTCGCGTGGGCACCCTACCCACGCTCCCCGAGGGTCGCGTGGGCACCCTACCCACGCTCCTTGGCGTTCATCATGGCCAGGAACTCCTCGTTCGAGGCCGTCGCCTTGAGCTTGTCGAGCAGGAACTCCATCGAATCGATCGTCGCCATGGGCGAAAGCAGCTTGCGCAGGACCCACATCTTGTTGGTCGTGGCGGGGTCGAGCAGGAGCTCCTCGCGCCGGGTCGAGCTCTTGTGCAGGTCGATCGCGGGGTAGGTGCGGCGGTCGGCGAGCTTGCGGTCCAGGTGGATCTCGCAGTTTCCGGTGCCCTTGAACTCCTCGAAGATCACCTCGTCCATGCGCGAGCCGGTGTCGACCAGCGCCGTGCCGATGATCGTGAGGCTGCCGCCCTCTTCGATGTTGCGCGCCGCTCCGAAGAAGCGCTTGGGCTTCTGCAGCGCGTGCGCGTCGACGCCGCCGCTGAGCACCTTGCCCGAGTGCGGCACGACCGCGTTGTGCGCGCGCGCCAGGCGAGTCACCGAGTCGAGCAGGATCACCACGTCGCGGCCGTGCTCGACCAGCCGGCGCGCCTTCTCGATCACCATGTCGGCGACCTGCACGTGGCGCGCCGGCGGCTCGTCGAAGGTCGAGGAGACGACCTCGGCCTTCACGTGCCGCTGGAAGTCGGTGACTTCTTCGGGCCGCTCGTCGATCAGCAGCGCGATCACGAGCGCCTCCGGGTGATTCGCCGCGATCGCGTTCGCGAGGTCCTGCAGGAGCATGGTCTTGCCGGCCTTGGGCGGAGACACGATCAGCGCGCGCTGGCCCTTGCCGATCGGCGCGATCAGGTCGACGGTGCGCGTGGTGAGCTTCTGCGCGCTGGTCGACAGGTTGAAACGCGCCGTGGGGTAGAGCGCGGTGAGTGAGTCGAAGCTGAGCCGGCGCCGCGCTTCCTCGGGCGGGGCGAAGTTCAGCCGCTCGATGCGCACCAGCGAGAGATAGCGCTCGCCGTCGCGCGGCGGCCGCACCGTGCCCTCGAGCGAGTCACCCGTGTGCAGGTTGAAGCGGCGGACCTGCGCAGCCGAGACGTACACGTCGTCGGGCCCGGGCAGGTAGCTGGCCTCGGCCGAGCGCAGGAAGCCGTAGCCGTCGGGCATGCGCTCGAGCACACCCGAGGCCTCGATCTCGCCGGCCGTCTCCTCGTGCCGCTGCAGCAGCGCGAAGATCAGGTCCTGCTTGCGCATGCCGCCGGTGGCTTCGAGGCCCGCCGCGGACGCGAGCGCGGCGAGGTCGCCCGCGCTCTTGTTCCTGAGCTCGGTGAGTTTCATGCGGTTGGGAGTGAGTGGAGCGGGGGAGACCCGTCCCTCTTCGGGATCGCGCGCACGCAGATTGAGCGGCTAGCGCGGCCTGACCCGGGCCCAATGGACCAATCGGCCGGACTGCTTGTCCCGGCGGTAGCTCACGTAGCGCAGCGAGTCACAGGCCGTGCAGCCGCCGACCCGCTCGATGGCGCGGGCGGGGACGCCGGCGCCGACCAGCTGGGCGCGGTTCGCGGCGAACAGGTCGAGCATGGCGTGACCGGGACGCGCGGCCCGGAACACGCTGCGCTCGGGGATGGCGGCGAGCACCGGCGCGTCGACCTCGTAGCAGCAGGGGCCGATGTGGGGGCCGATCGCGGCGACCAGCTCTCGGGCTGGCGCGCCCGTCGCACGCGCGAAGGCGCGCACGGCGAGCGCCGCGATGCGCGCGGCGGTGCCGCGCCAGCCGGCGTGCACGGCGCACACGGCGCGGCCGTCCCGGCACGCGAGCAGGATCGGCACGCAGTCGGCCGTGACCACGCCCACGGCAGCGCCGGGCTCGGCGCTCCACACGGCGTCGGCCTCGGGTCTGCCCGTAAACGGCGCGCGCACCAGCGTGACTCCGTGCACTTGCTTGGCCAGCGCCAGGCCGGACGGCGCGGCTTCGGCCGAGCCGCGCATGCCGAAGCCGTGCTCGACGCCCAGCGCCGCGAGCCCCGGCGCGCGCAGGAACGGCGACTCACTCACGCAGCGCCTCGAGCGCGCGCCTCATGTCTTCCGGCAGCGGCGATTCGAAGCGCAGCGCGGCGCCGCTGCGCGGGTGGCTGAAGCCCAGCACGGCCGCGTGCAGCGCCTGGCGCGTGAGCCCGAGCTCCGCGCCCTGCGCGCGGCCGCCGCCGTAGACCGGATCGCCCAGGATCGACACGCCGATCGACGCCAGGTGCACGCGCACCTGGTGCGTGCGGCCGGTCTCGAGCCGCAGCCGCAGGAGCGACGCGCCGCGCAGGCGCTCCACGACCTCGTAGTGAGTCACGGCCGCGCGCCCGCGCCGGGTCACGGTGCTCATGCGCTTTCGGTCTTTGGGGTGGCGGCCGATCGCCGCCTCGATGCGCCCCCGCGCGGCGCGCGGCGCGCCGCGCACCAGCGCGAGATACTCGCGCAGCACCGAGTGCAGCTTGAACTGCGCGGCGAGCGCGCGATGCGCCGCGTCGTTCTTCGCGACCACCAGCACGCCGGACGTGTCCTTGTCGAGCCGGTGCACGATGCCGGGCCGCAGCTCGCCGCCCACGCCGGACAGGTCCGTGAGGTGGTGCAGGAGCGCGTTCACCAGCGTTCCGCCCGAGTGACCCGGCGCGGGGTGGACGACCAGGCCGGCCGGCTTGTCGATCAGCGCCAGGTCGGCGTCCTGGTAGAGGATCGCGAGCGGGATCGCCTCGGCCCCGACTTCGCTGGGCTCGGGCTCGGGCACGGCGCCCGAGACGAGCTCGCCGCCGCGCAGCCGGTGCGCGGGCTTCACGACCGCGCCCGACACGGTCACCGCGCCCTGCTCGATCAGGCGCCGCACCTGCGCGCGCGAGAGACCGGGCTCGAGCTTCGCCAGCGCCGCGTCGAGTCTCTGGCCGGCGAGCTCCGCGGGCACGCGGTGCTCGAGCCTCACCAGATGTGGGTCTGGACGCGCCGGTTCCGGTACACCAGCACGTCGACCAGCGCGAAGTCGAACAGCCGCACGCGCTCGGCCACGGACGGGTCGACGTGGTGCAGGTACCAGGTGCGCGCGCGCGCGATCTCGGGCGCGAGCCGCTCGAAGAGATCGTCCTTCTCGAGCCCGATCCGCACCTGGTCGCCCGCGTACGCCGCCACGTCGGAGACCAGCACGCGCGCCAGCCGGCGGGCGCGCTCGGGGGTGGTGACCGGGTCCATCAGCCTCGTCTCGCGGAGCTCTCCCGCATGCGTCCAGTGTAGCTGTCCGCGACGTGGTTCGGATCCAGCGAGAGACACTTCGCGAACTGCTTCAGGAAGCCGCGCAGGTACACGGGCGGCGGGAGCTGCTCGTAGTGATTGCCCTCGATCGCGCGCAGGTGCAGCTCGTTGATCTTGGTGGTGGCTGCGATCTCCTCGAGCTCGATGCCCAGAGAGACGCGGATGCGGCGCAGCACCGTGCCGTCGAACACGCCGTTCTCGGGCGCGAGCGACCCCTCGACGTCGGGGTCGGGCGGCGCCGGGCGCACGGGCGGCGCAGGCGGACGCTCGCGCGGGTCACGCGCCGGCGCCGCGCCGGCCGGCGGGGCGGACGTGGTGGGCACGCCCGGGCGCAGGTCGCTGCGGCGCAAGCGCGCGTCGTACTCGCGGCGCAGCCGGGCGTCGGACAGCACCGCGTAGGCCTCTTCGATCCGGCGCAGGATGGCCGCGCACTCGTCGGCGCTGAAGATCGAGTACACCGCCGTCGACGAGGGCGCGTAGGTCGCGCGCGCGATCCGGTAGGCGCGCTCGATCTGCTGCGGCGAGCCCTCGACCGGCGCCTCCAGCAACTCGTAGTAAGTCTGCTCTCCGAGCGGCTGCATGCTCTAGGTCCCCAGGAGCTTCTTCACGATCCGCCGCACGTAGAGCGCGCCGTCCGAGGTGGGATAGGCGAGCACCAGCGGCCGGCGGTCCTTGACCGAGCGCCACACGTTGTCGTCGAAACAGATGTAGCCCGCGTAGTCGATGTCGATCCCGAAATACTTCTTGCACACGCTGGTGATCGAGAAGCCCATCTTCACTTCTTCGGTGTCTCGCACCTGGTTCACCACGAGGTGGGGCCGGAATCCTTCGAGCACGCGGCGGAAGCGCTCGGCCTCGGCGTGGTCGATCTGCTCCACCGCCCCGAGCAGGTCTGCGGGCGTGCGGATGCCGCGCTCGTTGCGCTGGTCCATGGCGACGCGGATCAGCTCGCGCACGTTGGACTCCTGCAGCGCCGACGCGAGCCGCCGGTAGAACGCCGCGCGCAGGAACGCGTAGGCGTTCTCGATCGCGGTCGGCTCGGGCGTCGTGACCACGAAGCCGTCGTCGGCCTCGAGGAAGAAGTCGATGGTCGAGCGGTCGGTGCCGGCCGCGAGGTCGAAGATCACCAGGTCCGCCGGCAGCCGGCGCACCGCGCGCAAGAGCGTCGCGCGCTGCTCCTGGGTGGTCTCGGCCTTGCCCGTGTGACCGAGCGCCCCCAAGATCAGCCGCAGCCCGGGGATCGGCGTCTCGATCGCGACCTTCTCGAGATCGACCACCCGGTCCTCGAAGTAGTCACTGAGCGAGATGCGTTCGCCCGCGCGCACGCCGAGACAGGTGTGCAGGTTGGCGCCGCCGAGGTCGGCGTCGATCAGAATGACTCGCCGGCCCGAGCGCGCGGCCACGGTGGCGAGGTTCGCGACCAGGAAGCTCTTGCCGATGCCGCCCTTGCCGCCGCCCACGGCCCAGATTCGGGCGACACTGGGTGGTGTCGCGGTGACGTCGTCACCGCGTCCTGGGAGACCGGGCTCTCCGCGTCTAGTGCTCAGCCAGCTCGGTGTTCCGGTCCGGCGCATCCAGGATCGACAAGAATGGACCCCATTCGGGGTGAGTTTGTCCTGGGGGGACCATGCCCACGATCGGCGTCCAGCGAGGACGCTGCGGCGCGCGGAAGAGTCTCATCCGCGCCTGGCGCGGCGTTCGACCTCCCTTGTGCCGATTGCACTCGACGCAGCTGCAGACCACGTTCTCCCAAGTCGTTCGCCCCCCCTGCGAGCGCGGGATCACGTGATCGAGGTTCAGCTCCGCACGTGTCTTGCGCCGGCCACAATACTGACACGTATTGCGATCTCGCGCGTAGATGTTCGTGCGCGAGAAGCGCACGTGTCTGCGCGGAACGCGGTCGAAGAGCGCGAGCTGAATGACTCGCGGAACGCGGATGCGGCCGCCGACCGTCCCGATGGACGTGTCGTCGCTCCGCACCTGCTCCCGGCGCCAGGCGTCGAAGTCGAACGTGTCGTACTTCTCGTTCACCGCCTTGGCGAGCCCCTGGTACAGCAAGACGAAGGCGCGGCGCACCGACGTGACGTGAATCGGCAAGAAAGACCGGTTCAGCACGAGGACGGCCGCGTCCAACATGGCCGGGTACGTTAGCTAGATCCGACCGCCTTCGCCCGGCCTCGCCCCATTTCCCCTGGCGGCGCTGTGCATTGACCGGCTGGGCCGGTTGCTTTACGGTCCGGGTGAAACCTCCGAAATCCAGCGGTCCAAAACGAGGCCCGGGCTCGGAGGCCAGGCTCCAGGAGGACGCGGTGACCGAACACGCTGTTTTTGGCGGCGGTCGCGTCTCGCGCTGGAGCCACCTGTCCATTTCTTCACCGCTTATTGCGGTGCGCCCAGGCTCCGCCGCAGACCCATCTGGCTGCGCGACAGGGGACCTGCGAGCGCATCCCGAGGGGATTCTGAATGCGAAACGAACTCTTCGTGAACGTCGGCCCGCGCGAGACGCGGGTCGCCGTGCGCGAGTCCGACAAGATCGTCGAGCTCCACATCGAGCGAGCCAACGAACGGGACGTCGTCGGGGGCATCTACAAGGGTAGAGTCACTCGCGTCCTGCCCGGCATGCAGGCCGCGTTCGTCGACATCGGCCTGGAGCGGGCCGGCTTCCTGTACGTGGGCGACTACCGCTCCGAGCTCGACGAGGCCGAGCTCGACGACGAGGGCAACGGCCACTCCCGTGGCCGCGGGCGGCGCGGCGCGCCGCCGCAGATCGAGGACGTGCTGCAGGAGGGCCGCGAGGTCGTCGTGCAGGTCTCGAAGGAGCCGCTGGGCACCAAGGGCGCGCGCATCACGTCGCGCATCTCGCTGCCTGGCCGCCACCTGGTGCTGATGCCCTGGGTGAACCGCGTGGGCGTGTCGCGGCGCATCGAGAGCGACCGCGAGCGCCGGCGGCTGCGCGCGCTGGTCGAGAAGCTCCGCCCGCGCGAGCTCGGCTTCATCGTGCGCACCGTGTCTCACGGCGTGTCCGAGGCCGACATCAAAGCCGACATCGACTATCTCACCGACCTCTGGTCCGAGATCCAGAAGCGGCGCGACTCGGTGCGCGACGTGCCGGCGCTGGTCTACTCGGAGCCGCCGCTTCACCTGCGCGTGCTGCGCGACATGGCCTCGCACGAGACCAAGATGATCGTCGTGGACGATCCCGACGCCTATGCGGAGATGCAGGCCTTCGTGCAGCGCTTCATGGCCTCGCCGCGGCCGCGCATCACCTACTACAACCACCGCCGGCCGATGTTCGACGCGCTCAAGATCGAGAACGAGATCGAAGAGGGTCTCGGCCGCAAGGTCTGGCTGAAGTCGGGCGGGTACCTGATTTTCGACCAGGGCGAGGCGCTGACCGCCGTCGACGTGAACACCGGCCGCTACACCGGCGGCCGGGGGCGCAACCTCGAAGACACCATCCTCAAGACCAACCTCGAGGCGGTGCGCGAGATCGTGCACCAGCTGCGCTTCCGCAACCTCGGCGGGCTCATCATCCTGGACCTGATCGACATGGAGAGCGCCGGGAACCGCGAGAAGGTGTACCGCGCGCTGTCCGAGGCGCTGCGCGAGGACAAGGCCAAGGTCAACATCCTGAAGATCTCCGAGCTGGGGCTCGTGGAGATGACGCGCAAGCGCACGCGCGAGTCACTCGAGCAGCAGCTGTGCAAGCCCTGCGCAACCTGCGAGGGCAAGGGCTACCTGCAGTCGCCGGCGACGATCTCGAACCGGATCTTCCGCGACCTGCCCAAGGCGGCGAGCTACCTGCACGGCGCCACGCTGCGCATCCAGGCGCACCCGGCGGTGACCGAGATCCTGCTCGGCGTGGGCGCCGAGGGGCTGGCGAAGATCGGCGCGCGCGTCGGGCGCGAGGTGGTCGTGGAGGCCATGCCCGGCTACCACCCGGAGCAGTACCAGATCCTCTCCGAGGGCCCGCGCGTGGAGCTGCTCGGCCCGCCCGATGCGCCGGTCGAGCTGGCGTTCGAGGAGTCACCCGAGCCCGGCGAGCCGCTCGCGCTCGACGACCTGGGCAAGGTCGACGAGCTCGACGGCGAGGCCGCAGCGGACTCCGACGACGTGCCGCTCGACGACGAGCCCGCGGACGACGAGCCCGAGGAAGACGACGCCCAAGGCCCCGATCTGCGCGACTGAGTCGCGCGGGTGGACGGCTTCCCGTTCCTGGTCGCCGCCGCGGCGTTCGTCACGTCGATCGTCTCGGCCGTGTTCGGTATGGCCGGCGGCATGATCCTGATGGGCATCTACGCTGCGAGCCTGCCCGTGCAGGTCGCGATGGTGCTGCACGGAGTCACTCAGCTGTTCGCGAACGGCTTCCGCGCGTTCCTGCTGCGCGGCCGTATCTTCACGCCGGGTCTGTGGTGGTACGCGGCGGGCTCACTCGCGTCACTGGCATTCTTCACCTGGCTTTCACTCGTGGTCGCACGGCCGGTGATGTTCGTGCTGCTGGGGGCGATCCCGCTCGCGCTCTCGGCGCTGCCCACGCGCCTCGCGCCGAACTTCGCGCACGCGCGCGGCGCGCTGGCGTGCGGCGCACTGTGCACCGCCGCGAGCCTCTTGGCGGGAGTCTCCGGCCCGACGCTCGACGTGTTCTTCGTGCGCACCGAGCTCGACCGCTTCGAGATCATCGCCACCAAGGCCTTCACGCAGGCCGTCGGACACGTGCTGAAGATCGTGTACTTCGCCTGGCTGGTGCGCGGCCCGGCGCTGGAGATGAACGTCCCGTATTGGCTCTATCCCACGCTGGTGGCGTGCGCGTTCGCGGGCACGCGCCTGGGCGGGCGCATGCTCGAGTCACTGAGCGACGTGGTCTTCCGGCGCTGGACGGGCCGGATCGTGGTCGCCCTCTCGCTGTTCTATCTGTGGCGGGGAGGCTCCGAGCTGGGCTGGTTCCGGGCGTGGTAGCCTCGGGAACGTGACCACCGCCGAGAGCACGCGCCGCGCCCTCGCGCCCGAAGTCGCCGCCGTCCCGCGCGCGGGCACGCCCCCGCTGCGCTGGGTGACGATCTTCGACTACGTCGCGCCCTGGTTCGGGCTCGGCTTCATGTTCCTTTTGATCGCGATCCAGCTGATGAAGTTCGGCACCGACGTGCTGGGCATTCCGGCCGCGGTCATGGGCGGGATCCTGTTCTTCGGGCGCACGATCTGGGATGCGACGGTCGACCCGGTGGTCGGCTTCCTCTCCGATCGCACGAAGCTCCGGCTCGGCCGGCGCCGGCCCTGGCTGCTGGCTTCGGTGCTGCCGCTCGCGCTGACCTTCGTGTGGCTCTGGACGCCGCCGCGCGACCTCGGCCCGACCCTCATGGCGCTCTGGATGGCCGCGATGGTCGTCGCCTTCTACACCAGCATGAGCGTGCTCGTGATTCCGCACACCGCGCTCGGCGCGGAGCTCACCGACAACTACCACGACCGCTCGCGCATCTTCGGCGCGAGACACGTGGTGACCACGATCGGCTCCTTCGCGTGCGTGGCGGGTCTCTCGGCGCTGCAATCGTCGACCGACGTGCACCACACGATCTACTGGCTCTCGGTGGGTGCGGCGCTGGCGGCCGCGCTCGGGACCCTGTGGACCTTCGTGCGGCTGCGCGAGCGCCCCGAGTTCCAGGGCCGCGGCGCCGAGCACCCCTACCGCGCCTTCCGCGACGTGCTCCGGAACCCGCACGCGCGCCTGCTCTTGTTCGTGTTCGGCATCGAGAGCCTGGGCGCCGCGACGATCGGCGTACTGACTCCCTACGTGGCCGAGTACGTCGTGAGGCGCCCCGAAGCCGGGCCGCCCGCGATCGGCCTCTACATGGTCGCGAACGTGGTCTTCGTGCCGGTGTGGCTGCCCATGTCAAGGCGCTTCGGAAAGAAGTCACTCTGGCTCGGCTCGATGCTGCTCACCGCGGTCTCCTTCGGCGCGATGATCTTCCTGAAGGAGGGCAGCCTGCTCTTGCTGAACGCGCTGGCCTTCCTGGCCGGCACCGCCGCGAGCTGCGGCAACATGCTCGCTCCGTCGATCCAGGCCGACGTGATCGACTGGGACGAGCACGCCACCGGCGAACGCAAGGAAGGCGCCTACTTCGCGGCCTGGAACTTCGTGTTCAAGTGGGCGAACGGACTCACTCTGCTGCTCACGGGCATGGTCCTGAGCTTCTCCGGCTTCGTGCCGAACGCCGACCAGAGCCCCGGAGTGAAATTCACCATCCTCGCCCTGTACGGCCTGTTCCCCCTGGCCTGTTACACGATCGGCGCGGCCCTGTTCCTCCGCTTCCGCCTCGACGCGGAAGGCTACGCCTTGATCCGCGCTGAGCTCGACTCACGCAGATAGGACTGGAGGCCTCTGCGCCTCGCCGGGCCGCGCAGAACCCGCCGGTCGCTGCTTCGGGAGTACCCTGCAGACGCTCCCTCTGGGTTCCGCGCAGCCCGTCGGGCGAACCAAGCGACCCGACCCACAACTAAAGATTGAGATCGCGTCGACGCGATCGCCAGTTCGACCATGCGGTCCGCGTTCGCTGTGCCATCGGGCGCGGACTGCATGGTTGAAGTGACTGCCAGGGTCGACGCGATCTCAATTCTAGTTGTGACTCGGGACCGATCCGATTCGCGCCCGCGTCCGGGGCAAAACCCAGAGGGAGCGTTGCGAGTCTTCGAGCACAGCGACCGAGGGTTTTAGCCCGGAGCGCGGCGCGCAACCGCGCTCCTATCTCGCTCTTACGGTATCAATGCGCCGCCCCCGAACCTCGATCCGGTACTGCGGCTCGAAGCCCAGAGCTTCGTGCGCGAGACGCGACGACGGGACGATTCCGAAGCGGTCGAAGCTGGCGCGACGGCCGCCGCCCATGAGCTGCTCCAGGAGTCCCCGCACGCCGGCGAGGCGTCCCTCGGGGACGCGCAGCTGCGAGCGCGGAAAGACCTCCCGGCCGGCGATGTTGTAGATGCCGGGCTTGTCGGCGTGCAGCGCGAGCACCAGCGCTCGGGCGACGTCGCGCTCGGAGACCACCGAGAGCATCGGGTCGTAGCCCACGGGGAAGTCGTGCCGGGTGAGCGGCGGCGAGTTCAGGAAGTCGCCGGCTTCGGTCACGATCGTGGCGGCGCGCAGGATGGTCATGCACAGCGCGCTGCCGTGCAGCTCGCCCTGACACACGAGGTCGGCGTCGATCCAGGCGCGCACGAGCGAGTCGCCCTCGCCGTCGAAGCCGAGCAGCGTGCCTTCCGAGACCACGTTGCCGTTGCCCGGCTCCGCGTCGTAGACGAAGGCCGAGGAGAGATACACGAAGCGCTCGATGCCCGGCTTCTCCACGCACTCCTCGACCAGCCGCCGCGTCTCGGACACCAGTGAGTGCACGCCGCCCGGCGTGCGCTCGCCCGCGCGCTCGCCCGCGAACGGCAGGTGGATCACCGAGTCTGGCCGCATGCGCGCGAAGCGCTCGGAGTGCAGGAAGCTCTGCAGGTGGCGCGCCTTGGCCAGATCGAGCCGCTGGTAGGCGACCTTGCCCTTGTACGGGGCGAGATAGGTCGGCTCGGGCTGGGTGCCCAGCGCCAGCGCGAGCGCCACGTCGGGGTCGTGGAACAGCGCCTTCACCACCCGCTTGCCGACGGGTGACTCCGCGTGAGTCAGCAGCACGCGCCGCATCACCGCCTCTTGGCGCGCCGGTCCAGAACCCGCTGGTCGACCATCTCCTGGATGCGCCGGCGCACCCGCTCCGCCATGTAGCGGACGGAATGCGGATCCTCGAGCGCCTCGGGCGGGAACTCCTCGTAGAAACGGAAGGGCTCGCCATAGGCGATCTCGTAGCGCACGGGATACGGGAGCAGGCCGAGCAGGCCGAACAGGGGGAAGGTCGGCGTGATCGGGAAGAAGGGCAGGCCGAGCAGCTTCGCCAGCGGCTGCAGGTCCCAGAGCACCGGCGCCTGGTCGTCGGCGCCGACCACCGCCGCCGGGATGATCGGCACGCGATGGCGCAGTGACTCCTCGATGAACCCCAGGTGGAACGGCTGCAGCACGTAGCGCTCGGCGGCGCGCTTCTTGATGCCCGCCATGCCCTCGGGGAAGATCATGACGAGCTGCTTCAAGCGCAGCAGCTCGCGCACGTTGTCGCGGCTGCCCACGACTTGGCCCACGCGCGCGTAGAAGACGTTCACGAACGGGAGTGACCCGGCCCAGCGGTCGACCACGGTGCGCACCAGCCGCGAGGGCTTCGAGGCCACCAGGCAGTCGACCACGATCATGGTGGCGTCGAAGGGCAGGAGCCCCCCGTGGTTCGCGGCCAGGATCGCGCCTTCCTTCTCGGGAATGTGCTCGTGGCCCGAGCTCTCGACCCGGAACCAGTATTTGTAGAGCAGCTTGAAGAACGCCAGCGCGCGGCGCGCGACGCGCGGCGAGAGCCCGAAGTCGTCGTAGGCGCGGCCGCCGAGCGAGGCCTGCAGCTGGGCCAGGCGCTCCTCGTCGTCGGGCTGCAGCAGCAGACCCGCCAGCCGGTCGAGCGCGCCGGCCGACTCGTCGCGGTCCTCGAAGCTCGGAATCTCGGGCACCGGCGGGCCGAGGTCGGGCACCTCGGCCGCCTCGTGCGGCGCCTCGGCGCGCGCGCCGGCCGGCGCGCCCTTGGCGACCTTGCGCACGTTGCGCTCGCGCAGGCGGATCAGGTAGGGCAGCGTGCCGTCGCCCTGCGAGAACGGATCGGAGCCGAGCGACGGCCCGACCGCGCCGTGGAGCTCCTCGTGACTCATCGCCGCACCCCGCCGGAGCGCTGCTGCGGCTCGCGCGCCATCAGCTCGTCGGCGACCGCGGCCAGCCAGCGCGCGGCCGTCGAGCGCGGCGCGTACTCGAAGATGGTCTTTGCGCGGCTCTGCGCCTCATCGATCAGCACCGAGTAGCCCAGCACCGTCTGCGAAAGCTGTTTCGGGAAATGCAAGCGCAGCTTGTCGAGGATCTCGCCCGCCATGCGCGTGTTGCGCGCGAAGGTCGGCACCACGAGCGAGATCTCGAGCCCCGGATGCGCGAAACGCGTGCGCACCATCTCGACCGTGCGCGTCATCTCGGCGGCGCCGTCGAGCGCCAGGTAGGTGAGCGGCACCGGCAGCACGATCTCGTGGGCCGCCAGGAGCACGTTCAGCGTGATCGCGCCAAAGGAAGGCGGTGCGTCGAACAGGATGAAGTCGTAGTTCGCCACCCGCTCGAGCGCCCTGCGCAGGCAGTAGTGCTCGTCGCCGCCCTGGCCCGCCACCTCGGAGGCGAACAGCGCCAGTGACTTGTTCGACGGCACGATGTCCAGGTAGGGGTGGCGGGCGCGCTGGATCGGCAGGGCGGGGCGCGACGACTCACCGAGCAGCGTGTCGAGCAAGAGGTCGAGCGCGGTGCGGCGCGCGGCCCCGACGTCGACCCCGAGCACCTTGCCGAGCTGCCCCTGGGGATCCAGGTCGACCAGCAGCACCCGCTTGCCCCGCTCGCGTGCGAGATAGTCGCCGATGTTCGAGGCGAGGGTCGTCTTGCAGCTTCCGCCTTTTTCGTTGATGAAGGCGATGCGGCGTGCGTCCGTGACGACCCCCCGGGGAACTGTGCTCCGTGGCCCTCGGTGCGACGCTCCTCCAGTCGCTAGTTATTCGAGTCAGGCGCAAGTGTCAACGACTCTTCGCGTGAGCGCGCGACAATGTGCGCCGGCTCACGCGCGCTCGAGTCGCGCGCGCAGCGACTTTGAAATTTGTGCGGTGTGCGCGAGGCGGATCGGGGTGATGGACACCCGGCCGCTGCGCACGACGGAGATGTCGCTCTGCGCCGGAACCGAGTCCACGTCGCGCAACGCGCCGTCGAAGTCGTGCACGAAGACGCCGTCTCCCTTTCGCCGGAACAATCGGTCGTAGCCGATGACTGCGAGTTCAGTGAGCACGCGCGGCGTGTCGACGTCGGCGTCGCCCGGGTAGTTGACCGAGATCAGGTCGACGCCGTCGGGCCAGCCGACCTCGCGCACGTCGCGCACCACCTCGGCGCCCACGCTCGCGGCGCGCTTCCAGACCGGGTGCTCGGCATTCGCCACCGCCTCGCGTTTCCACGCGCGGTCCTCGCCGACGCGGCCGACCGAGAGCGCGATCGCGGGAACGCCCGCGATCCAGCCCTCCATGGCGGCGCCGATCGTGCCGCTCGAGAGAAAGAATCCCAATCCGACGTTCAGGCCCACGTTCACGCCCGAGACCACGAGCTCCGGCCGTTCGCCGAAGAGTGAGTGGACCGCGAGGTTCGTGCAGTCGGCGGGATAGCCGTCGACGGTCAGGATCTCGATCCCGTCGCGCACGACGCGCTTCACCGCGAGCTCGTCCCAGCGCGAGATCGCCTTGCCGATCCAGCTGCGCTCGGTGGACGGCACCGCCACCCGCACCTCGGCCTGCGCGCGCAGCGCGTGGACCAGCGGCAGGAGCGCCGGCGAATCGACGCCGTCGTCGTTGGTGACCAGGACGTAGCTCACGGCGCGGCAGCATAGCCCGCTCGGTTACGATTGCCCCCGATGGCAGACGGGCCCGAGATGGCCGAGATCCGCGCGAAGCTGGCCGCGCACCGGCCCGTGCTCGCGCCGGCGCCTGCCGGCGACCACTCGCTGGCCGCGGTCGCGCTGGTCTTCCTGGCCACGCCGTCGGGCGGAGCCGAGCTGTTGTTCATCGAGCGCGCGCTAAAGGAGGGCGACCCGTGGTCGGGTCACATGGCCTTCCCGGGCGGGCGCCGCGACCGCGGCGACCCGAACCTCGCAGCGACGTCGATGCGCGAGACGCGCGAGGAGGTCGGGCTCGAGCTCGGCTCGCCGATCGCGCGGCTCGACGACTTCGCCAACACCCGGGCCGGGTCGCTCGTCGTTTCGCCCTTCGTGTACCAGGTGGACGCGCGGCCCCGACTCACCCCGAACCGCGAGGTGCAGTCGACGGTCTGGATCCCCGTACCCTGGCTCGTGCACCCGGACGCCGCGATCGACTACGAGATCACGCGCGAGTCGACGCGCGTGGTGTTTCCGGCCGTGCGTTACGACCGCTTCACGGTCTGGGGCCTCACCTATCGGATCCTGGTCAACCTGTTCGGTGTGCTGGGGCGGGAGCTCAGACCGGCACCGTGAGATCCGGCGCGAACATGCGCAGCGTGGCGAGTGTCTGGCCCGCCATGGCCGCGAGCGCCAGCAGCGCCGGCGCGCGCGCGCCCTCGTGCCAATAGCGGCGCGCGAAGATGCTCGCGACCACGAAGTTCACGTAGGGCACCCAGAGGGTGACCGCGAACGCGATGCCCCAGTTGCGGCTGCGGCGCGCGGCCAGGAGCCACAGCCAGAGACCCGACGTGACCAGCGCCCCGAGCGAGGCCGACATCAACAACACGTCGACCAGCGGCCTGGCCTCGCCGCCGAACAAGAGCACGAAGCCCGCCGTCGCGGCGCCGAAGGCCAGGATCAGCGCCGCCTGCCAGTGCGGTGCGAGCCGCCAGTCACTCGTCGTCGGGCTCGGGCTCGGGCTCGGGGTCATCGGATTCCTCCGGGGGGTTCGCGCGGGTGCGCAAGCTCGGATCGGCCGTCGCGGCCACGCGGAACAGGTCGAGCGGCGTCGTGCGCTCGAGGATGCGTTCCGGCGGCTGGCTGCGCGCGCGCGCCAGCTCGCGCAGCCCGGCATCGATGCCGCGCACGGCCTTCTCCAGCGCGCGCGGCACGGAATCGGGCTCGGACAGCGAGAGGCCGTCGGCCACGGCGAGTGAGTTGGCCACGCCCAGCACGTAGCCGAGCACGTCGGCGGCCTGGTGCTCCGGCAGCTTGGACAGCGCCTCGCCCAGCAGTGACCCGCGCAGCTGGCGCGGGAGCGAGATGGCCGCGACCAGCTCCGACGACTCGGCGGGCGGCGTCCAGTCGGTGACTCGCTCGGGCGCGAGCGGCCGGTACACGCGCATGGCCTGCTCGCGGTCCGGGAAGCCCAGGTCGGAGAGCCGCACGCTGCGCCAGTGCAGCGCCTCCTCCTCGCATTCCGCCGGGCTCTCGAACAGCGCACCGTAGACCATGCGCCAGTAGAGCGCCGGTGACTCCCCGGCCAGTGACTGCGCGATCTCGTGCACGCGCTCCGGGCTCTGGTCGCTGGGGACGCCGAAATACACCACGCCGTCGGGCGTGAACCAGCCGTCGGGCGGTACGTCTTCCTTGCCGACGACGGCGATCCGGGCCTCGGCGCGCAGCGCCAGGATCAGGAGCTCGAGGTCGATCTCGTTCAGCGCCTTCACCAGCGTGGGCCGGCCGGCCTCGATCAGCGCGTCGAGCCACTCCTGCACGCGCGGCACGGCCAACGTATTGCCGTTCCAGCAGTCCAGATCGAAGCACGCGACGCGCTGCTCCGGGGTCGCCAGCTCGAGCAGCCAGGCGGCCTCGGTCATGCCGCCCGCGCGCACGGTGTGCACGAGCTCCGCCTCGGGCAGGAGCGGCACCACCTGCTCCGGGCGCTCGACCAGGTCGAGGAACTCGTTGCGCGCCTCGGGGCGCAGCTCCTGGCAGAGCGACGCGATCTCCTCGGGCGCGAGCTCGCGCAGCCGCGCGCGCGCCGCGGCGCGGTCGGAGCGGCCGAGGCGCAGCAGCGCGACGCCGTCAGCCAATGCCGGGGATCGCTTCGCGGACCGCCTCGATCGACTGGTCGACCAGGTGGATCTTGAAGGCCGACAGCACCTCGGCCGGCACCTCTTCCAGGTCCTTGGCGTTGCGCTTGGGCAGGATCAGCTCCTTGATGCCGGCGCGGTGCGCCGCGAGCACCTTGCCCTTGATGCCGCCCACGGGCAGCACCTGGCCGCGCAGGGTGATCTCGCCGGTCATCGCGACGTCGTCCCGCACCGGCTTGCCGGTGAGCAGGCTCGCCAGTGACACGACCATGGTGACTCCCGCCGACGGGCCGTCC
>DATKAO010000210.1 GCA_035498015.1 Myxococcota bacterium | reverse complement strand
ACTCCGCGCCCGCCCTTCAGGGTCAAGTCACCCACGAGGTTGAACGAGGCGACCTGGATGTGGTTCTCGCCGCTGCCGAGGAAGACGTGAAGAGTCTGGACTCCGCTGAACGTGGCAGTCGCCGTCTGTCCGTTCACGGTCGTGCCGCCCGTGGGAGCGATCCCCACGAAGCCTTCGACCGGCAGGAAGTCGCCGTCGGGAATGCCGGTGAAGTTCGCGGTCGCGCCGCCCATGTCACCGGTCACTTTGAGGGTCGTGCCGTGCTGGACGGCCTTCAGGTCACCCGCGTGGGCCCGTGACCCGAGGCCGATCGTGAGCAGGACGGACGCCAGCACGGTGTGAGCTCGAGACGGCATGGTCCCATGATTCTACGCCCGCTCGATGCGCAACTGCACGGTGTTTCAGCTGACTCCCAGGTCCGTCATCTGGCCCTCCAGCGCCCGCTGGAACGCCGGCCGCTTCTCACACCGCTCCTGAAACGCCGCAATCCGCGGCTCCGCCTTCACGAGCGGCGTGTGCCGCAAGAGCCGCAGCACCGTGGTCATCATCAGGTCGCCCGCCGTGAAACGGTCGTCGAGATACTCCTTCGTGCCGAGTGACTCCGCGAGCTCCGAGAGCCGCCGCTTCACCGCCGCTTCGGCCTCGGGCCGGCGCAGCTTCGCCCACTCCTGGCCTTCGTAGAACAGGTCGATCCCCACCAGCGGCTGGACCACGGTCTCGATCGAGTTCAGCGCCGCGAACACCCAGGTGATCGCGCGCGCGCGGGCGCCGGGGTCCTTGGGCAGGAGTGTCTCGCTGCGCTCGCCCACGTGCAGCAGGATCGAGCCCGACTCGAACAGCGCGAGGCCGTTCTCCTCGAGCACGGGCACCTGGCCGAAGGGCTGCTGTGCGCGGTAAGTGGGCGAGGCCTGGTCGTCGGGGCCGATGAGGCGCGTCTTGTACGGGATTCCGGCCTCTTCGAGCGCCCAGCGCACGCGCAGGTCGCGCACCAGGCCGCGCGCGAACGGGGGCACCCACTTGAACGCGGTGACGGTGATCATTTCGGTGTTCCTCCACCGGTACGACGTTTGGCGGGGCGCGATTCCGACACGGCCCGCGGCCGGCGCACGGCGCGCACCTTCCCGGTCTTCGAGCCGCCGCAGAAGAACCGATCGGCGCCGTCGGATTCGAGCCCTGACATGGGGACTCCCGGGGGCAGGTCGAGCTTCTGCAGCACTTCGCCCGTGCGCGGATCGATGCGCCGCAGGTCGCTCTCGTCGCCTTCCCAGGTGCCGTGCCAGAGCTCGCCGTCGACCCAGGTGACTCCCGTGACGAAGCGGTTCGATTCGAGCGTGCGCAGGATGGCGCCCGTTTCGGGGTCGATCTGGTGGATCTTGCGCGCGCGGTACTGACCCACCCAGAGCGTGCCTTCGGCCCAGGCCAGACCCGAGTCGGTGCCGCCGCCGGGCGCGGGAATGGTGGCGAGCACGCGGCCGGTCTTCGGGTCGATCTTCTGGATGCGGTCTTCGGCGATCTGCCACAGGTGCTGGCCGTCGAACGCGGTGCCGGCGTGCGCGACGGCGGGGATGGAGCGCACGATCTTGCCGCTCTCGGGGTCGAGGGCCTGGAGTGAGTCGCCGGCGGCGAGCCACACGTGCTGGCCGTCGAAGCTGACGCCGTGCACGTGGTCGATGCCCGGGAAGGGGCCGTATTCGCGAAGGATCTCGGCTGGGGTGTGTGTCATGGCGCTGATCCTAGTCACCGGGGAGCGGAGCGGGGAGTAACAACTGGGTCGTGAATCCGGGGACCGGCGGCGTGATCCAGCGCCGTGCGCGGCCGCGGCCGAAGGCTTGCGCCTTGCCGGCTTCGGCGAGCGTTCGCAGCGCGCGCTGAACGGTGCGTTGGCTGGCGCCGAGGGCCAGTGCCAGGGCTTGGGTCGACCAGGACTCACCGTCGGACAGGAGGGCGAGCACGGGGGCGGGCTCGTCTTCGCTGGGCAGCGCCAGCACCGCGACTTCGCGCGCATGGCGGGGCACCAGCGCGAAGCCTGTTGCCGTGGCAGTCACTGCGGCCAACGGGCGCAGCATCTTGCGCAGCCGCCCGATCTCGACGCGCAGGCGGGCGCGGTGCGAGGCGTCGGCCGATCGGGCGCCGAACGCGCGGGCGAGCAGCGTGGCTCGGGTCACGTCGTTGGGCCAGGCCTCGGCCAGCGCGCGAGCCAGCGCGAACAGCACGGGGCGGGTCGTGAGTAGTACCTGGTGGTGTGCGTCGCGTACGACGCGGCGGCACGCGTCGATCACGAGCGTGTTCGAGGCCAAGAGCGCCTCGACGGCATCGAGCCGCAACAGCTTCTCCTCGCCGCGCGCGATGCGCCGGGCCGCGGGTGTCTCGAGCGCTCGGCGCGCGAGCTCGACCTCGGCCTGAAGCGCCGGAATCGCGGCCTGCCGCGCGGCGCGTGCCGCCCGGGTGAGTGCCGCGCGCGCGGCCCTCGTGCGCAGGCGGCGCAGGGCGATACCGGCCACGGCCAGCTCGTGCGCGGCCGAGAGCGCGGGCAGGAGCGGCGCGGCGTCGAGCCCGGCGAGCGCGCGGTCGGCCTGGTCCAGGCGCCCCAGCAGGAGCAGGCGCCGGATCTCGAGCACCCGCGCGTGGGCCGCGTTCAGCCGGTCGCCGTGGGCTTCGAGTGACTCACGCGCGGCTTCGAGCGCCTTCGCGGGCCAGGCCAGGTCGCGCGAGGCGAGCGCGATCTCGGCCTCGGCAATCACGCAGCGCGCGCGCGCCACGGCCTCCCTCGGCCCGAACGCGCGCGCCGCCCGGCGCACGAGCGCCCGCGCCCGGGCCAGGTCGCCGAGCTGCGCCATCGCGATTCCCCGCAGCGCGAGCGCCGGCGCATCTTCGCGCAAGGCGACCCGGTTCAGCGCGCCGAGCGGGTCGCCGGCCGCGAGCGCGCGCGCCGCCGCCGTGATCAGCGAGTCCATCGGAATCCCGCCACACTTGTCACTCCCTCGGCCCGTCGCATGCAGCTACCCGTCTCCGTCTTCCATGAAGAGGAGATCGACGCAATGACGACACACAAGACGGGCTCTCGGAAGGAATGGCTCGATGCACGGCTCGAGCTCTTGAATGCAGAAAAGGAGCTCACCCGGCGCAGCGACGAGCTGGCGCAGCGGCGGATGGAGCTGCCGTGGGTTCGGGTCGACAAGGAGTACCGCTTCGAGACCGACGACGGGCCCGCGCAGCTCGCGGACCTGTTCCGAGGGCGTTCGCAGCTCCTGGTCTACCACTTCATGTTCGGGTCCGCCTACACGGCGGGGTGTCCGTCGTGCTCGGCGATCGCCGACGGCTTCAACGGCTTCGCCGTGCACCTGGCGCACCATGACGTGACGCTCGCGGCGGTCTCACGCACGCCGCTCGCGAAGCTGGCGGCGTACAAACGGCGCATGGGCTGGACGTTCCCGTGGGCGTCTTCGCTCTCCGGTGACTTCAACTTCGACTTCAACGTCTCGATCACCGAAGACCAGCAGCGCAAGGGTGACTACGAATACAACTTCCGGCGCAGCGCCATTCCTATGGGCACGGCTCCCGCCCCGGCGGGAGTCCAGAGACAAGCCGCCAGCTCCGGCACCGACGCGGCCACCTACATGCGCGAGCGGCCGGGCATGAGCGCGTTCGCGCTCGAGGACGGCGTGGTCTACCACACGTACTCCGCCTACGCGCGCGGGCTCGACGGCCT
>DATKAO010000209.1 GCA_035498015.1 Myxococcota bacterium | reverse complement strand
TGCCTCTGCGGCGACGTCGCGTTCGAGATCTCCGGTCCCGTCGAAGGCCTCTGTCACTGCCATTGCTCCATGTGCCGCAAGTCACACGGGGCTGCGTTCGCGAGCTTCGTGGCTGCGAGCAAGCGCGACTTCCGCTGGCTGCGCGGCACGGACCGGGTGCGCCGCTACGAATCCTCCCCCGGCGCGTTCCGCGCGTTCTGCGCGCGCTGCGGGTCGGCCACGCCCGCGGTGCCCGAGCAGGGCGACCGGGCCTACGTGCCGGCCGGGCTGCTCAACGAGGACCCGAAGCTCGCCCCGTTGCCGCACTACTTCGTCGGCTCGAAGGCGCCCTGGTACACGATCCCCGACTCACAGCCACAGTTCGAGGCGTACCCGCCGGGCTGGGGCGACGCGGTGCCGTCGCCGCGCAAGACGGAGCCCACCCCCGAGGCCGTTCGCGGCGGCTGCCTTTGCGGAGCCGTCGCCTATGAGACCCCACGCCCCATCGCCCGCTCGATCGTGCTGTGTCACTGCTCACGCTGCCGTCATGCGCGTGCCGCGGCGCACAATGCGAACCTGTTCGTCGAGCTCGAGCGCTTCCGCTGGCTGCGCGGCGCGGACCGTGTGGAGCACTTCAAGGTCCCGGACGCGGAGCGTTTCACGCAAGCGTTCTGTCGAGACTGCGGCTCGAAGGTGCCCAACGTGCGCATGCGCGCCGTCATTCCGGCCGGCTCGCTCGACGACGACCCCGGCGTGCGCCCGGCGCTGCACATCTTCGTGGCGTCGAAGGCGCCGTGGTTCGAGATCGCCGACGACCTGCCCCGCTACGACGAGGACACGCCCAGGACATCGTGATCCGATCGTCATCCTCGCGTGGTAGATTGTGCAACAGCGCACACGGCGCCCGCACGAATCCTGGCCAGAGGAGAGACGAGGATGGCAAGCGAGCCCAGTGACTCCGAGTTACTCGCCACCGAGATCCCCGACGGAGTGGACCGCCGCACGTTCCTGATGCGCAGCGCCGTGGTCGGCGCCGCCACGGTCCTGACCGGCCGCCCGGTTTCCGCCAAGGAGGCGAAGGAGCGCGCGAGCGCCCCGCCACCGAAAGTGACTCTGTCTCCCGAGCTCGACGTGGTGAAGCGCTCCAAGGGACCGGTGATGACCACGCTCGAGGAGTTCTACAAGGTCGGCCCCGGCCCCTCGAGCTCGCACACGATCGGGCCGATGCGCATCACCTACGACTTCTACCAACGCTGCACGAAGCTCCCCGCGGACAAGCTCGCCAAGGCAACCGCGATCCAGGTGCACCTGTTCGGCAGCCTGAGCGCCACCGGCAAGGGCCACGGCACCGAGCGCGCGGCGCTCGCGGGCCTGATCGGCAAGGAGCCCGCGACCGTCGAGCCCGCGTTTCTCGACGGCCTGGTGTCGAACCCCGACCAGCATTTCCCGGTGAAGCTGGGCGACAAGAGCCTCGACGCGTCGCTCCAGGACATCATCTACGACTCACCCAAGGGTGACTTCCCGCATCCCAACACGATGACCTGCAAGCTGCTGGGCGGAAAGACGACGCTCTACGAGCTCGAGTACTACTCGGTGGGCGGCGGCTTCATCGAGTGGAAGGGCTACACGCCGCCCAAGAAGGGCCAGCCGAAATACCCCTACGCCACGATGGCCGAGCTGCAGGCGCACGCCGAGAAGAACAAGCTCTCCGTCGCGCAGGTCGTGCTGGCGAACGAGGTCGCGGTCTCGGGCAAGAGCGAGGCCGACGTGCTCGCGTTCGTCGACAAGATCACCACGGCCATGGTGAACATCGTGAAGGCCGGGCTGGCCGCCCCCACGACGACGCTGCCCGGCCCGATCAAGCTCAAGACCAAGGCGGGCGAGGTCTACAAGCGCGCGCTCGACGACCAGTACGAGAAGCAGAAGGGCGTGGGCGTGGTCGCCGCCTACGCGCTCGCGGGCTCGGAGGAGAACGCACGCGGTCACCTCGTGGTGACTGCGCCGACCGGCGGCTCGGCAGGAGTCATGCCCGCGCTCGTGTATGTCGTGGGCGAAGGCGGCCGCGGCCTGCCGCAGGAGAAGATCCGCAACGGCATGCTCGCCGCCGCGGCCGTGGGCTACCTGTGCAAGCACAACGCCACGCTGTCGGGCGCCGAGGGCGGCTGTCAGGCAGAGATCGGCGTGGCTTCGGCCATGGGCGCGGCGTTCCTGGCCCAGGCGCACGACTTCTCGCCTCAGGTCGTGGCGAACGCCGCGGAGTCCTCGCTCGAGCACCACCTGGGAATGACTTGTGACCCGGTGGCCGGCTTCGTGCAGGTGCCGTGCATCGAGCGCTGCGCCTACGGCTCGGTGAAGTCGTGGGTCGGCTTCATGATCGCGAGCAACGAGATCCCGGCGAACCGCCGGCTCGATTTCGACACCACGGTCAACGCCATGGCGCTCACGGCCAAGGAGATGAACTCGAAGTACAAGGAGACCTCGGAGGGCGGTCTCGCCGTCTCCGTGGTGCTCTGCTGACGGCCTGGATCGCCTGGACGGTCGCGGCGGTCTACTACTTCTACCAGTACGTGCTGCGCTCGGCGCCGAGCGTGATGATGCCGCAGCTGTCCGAGGCGTTCGGCCTCGACGCGCTCGGCGTCGCATCGCTGGTCGGGCTGTTCTACTACGGCTACTCGCCGTTCAGCCTGGTCGCAGGCGTTGCGCTCGACCGGCTGGGCGCGCGCCGGGTGATTCCGATCGGCGCCGCGATCGTGGCGGCCGGGTCGCTCCTGTTCGCGACCGGCGACGCGGCGCTCGCCGGCATCGGCCGGCTGCTGCAGGGCGCGGGCGGCGTGTTCGGCCTGGTGGGCGCGATCTACGTCGCGAACAGCAGCTTCCCCGCGTCGCGCGCTGCCACGCTGATCGGCGCGACCCAGATGTTCGGCATGGCGGGCGGCTCCGCCGGGCAGTTTCTCGTGGGGCCCGCGATCGCGGGCGGGCTGCCGTGGAGCCGCTTCTGGATGATCATGGCAGTCACGGGTGCGGCGATCGCCGTGGTGCTGGCGCTCCTGCTGCCGTCCCCGAAGAGCGAGCCCTCGGGTGACTGGCGCAGCGCCGCGCTCGACTCACTCCGCACCGTGTTCCGCAATCCGCAGTCGGTCCTGTGCGGCTTGATCGCGGGCCTGTTGATGATGCCGACCTCGATCTTCGACATGGTCTGGGGCGTCCGCTTCCTGCAGGAGACGGCCGGCCACCCGTTCGGCGAGGCGGTCATGCGCTCCGCCACGGTACCGCTGGGCTGGATCATCGGCAGCCCGCTGCTCGGCTGGCTCTCGGACCGCATCGGCCGGCGCAAGCCCGTGGTGATCGGCGCCGCAGCCGTGCTGTTCGCGTGTCTGGCCTGGATCCTGTTCGGCGGCACCGAGGTGCTCGCGCCCTACGTGCTGGGCACCGTGACCGGCATCGCTTCCGGCTCCGTGATGCTGCTCTACACGGTGATCAAGGAGGCGAACCCGCCGCAGCTCAACGGCACCGCGACCGGCGTGGTGAACTTCGTGAACTTCACGCTCAGCGCGCTGCTGGGCCCGGTGTTCGCGGCGCTCTTGCGCAACGCCTCCGGCGGCGCCGCGGAGCTCGAGCTCGTGCACTATCAGTGGGCCTTCGGGCCGATGCTCGCGGGCGTCGGGCTCGCGGTCGCCCTCGCCTTCTTTCTGAGAGAGACTGGACCCGCCAGCAACAGGAGCTGACCCCCATGAGTGGAACCGGAAAGTACGAGCAGCTGATCGCGAGCTGTGCCGGCTTGCAGCCGATCACCACCGCCGTCGCGCACCCCTGCGAGGAGACGGCGCTCACCGGCGCGATCGACGCGGCCGCGCAGCATCTCATCGACCCGATCCTGGTGGGGCCCGTCGCCAAGATCGAGCAGACCGCGAAGCAGGCGGGCATCGACCTGTCGCGCGCGCGCATCGTCGACGCGCCGCACAGTCACGCCGCCGCCGCGAAGGCCGTGGAGCTGGTGCGCAAGGGCGAGGCCGAGCTCTTGATGAAGGGCAGCCTGCACAGCGACGAGCTGCTCGCGGAGGTGGTCGCGCGAGACACGGGCCTGCGCACCGGGCGGCGGCTGTCCCACGTGTTCATCTTCGACATCCCCACGTATCACAAGGTCCTGATCGTGACCGACGCCGCGATCAACATCTTCCCCGCGCTCGAGGACAAGCTCGACATCTGCCAGAACGCGATCGATCTGTGTCTCGACCTCGGGCTCGAGCGGCCCAAGGTGGCGATCCTCGCGGCCGTCGAGACGGTGACTTCCAAGATGCCGGCCACGATCGACGCCGCGGCACTGTGCAAGATGGCGGACCGCGGCCAGATCCGCGGGGGCATCCTGGACGGTCCGCTCGCGTTCGACAACGCGATCAGCAAGGAGGCGGCGCGCATCAAGGGCATCGCCTCCGAAGTCGCGGGTGACCCCGACATCCTGCTCGTGCCGGACCTCGAGGCGGGGAACATGCTGGCCAAGCAGCTCACGTTCCTGGCCAACGCCGACTGCGCCGGCCTCGTGCTGGGCGCGCGCGTGCCGATCATCCTGACCAGCCGCGCGGACAGCGTGCGCTCACGCATCGCGAGCTGCGCGGTGGCCATGCGCGTAGCGCACGCGCGGCGGGTATCGGTCTCGGCGCGATGACCGGCTATCTGCTGGTGCTGAACGCGGGCTCCTCGAGCCTGAAGTTCTGCGTCTACCATGCCGGTCCGGGCGGTGACTGGCAGGCGGACCTGCGCGGGCAGATCGAGGGCATCGGCACGGCGCCGCGGCTGCGCGCGCAGGACGGTGCCGGGAACGCGGTCGAGGCCCCGTCACTCGCCGAGGCCGTGCGCGACGGCCGCTCGGCGCTCGACGAGCTCGCCGCCTGGCTGCGCTCGCACTACGGCGACGCGCGCCTGCTCGGCGTGGGTCACCGGGTGGTGCACGGCGGCGCGACCTACCCGCGGCCCGTGGTCGTGACTCCCGAGGTGCTGCGCCAGCTGCGCGAGCTCGTGCCGCTGGCGCCCCTGCACCAGCCGCACAACCTCGCGGCCATCGAGGCGGTCGAGAAGCGGCTGCCCGGCGTGCCGCAGGTCGCCTGCTTCGACACGAGCTTCCACCGCGGCCAGCCCCCGGTCGCCGAGCTCGTGCCGCTGCCGCGCGAGATCCGCCGCCAGGGCGTGCAGCGCTACGGCTTCCACGGTCTCTCGTACGAGTACATCGCGTCGGTGCTGCCCCGCGTCGCGCCCGCGATCGCGGAGGGCCGGGTGGTCGTCGCGCACCTGGGCAGCGGCGCGAGTCTGTGTGCGCTGCGCGCGCGGCGCAGCGTGGAGAACACGCTGGGCTTCACCGCGCTCGACGGGCTGTGCATGGGCACGCGTCCCGGATCACTCGACCCCGGCGTCGTGCTGCACCTGTTCCAGGGCCTGGGTCTGGTGGCCAAGCAGGTCGAGGACCTGTTGTACAAGCAGTCGGGTCTGCTCGGCATCTCGGGCATCAGCAACGACATGCGCGATCTGCTCGGGAGCGAGTCACCCGACGCGAAGCTCGCGGTCGACTACTTCGTGTACCAGGCCGCGAAGGAGATCGGCGCGCTCGCGGCGGTGCTGCGCGGCGTCGACGGGCTGGTCTTCACCGCGGGCATCGGCGAGAACTCCGCCGAGGTGCGCCGGCGCATCTGCGAGGCCTCGGCCTGGCTCGGGCTCGAGCTCGACCCGGAGGCGAACGCGCGCGGCGGCCCGCGCATCTCGACGGCGGCGAGCCGCGTGTCCGCTTGGGTGATTCCGACCAACGAAGAGCTGATGATCGCGCGTCACAGTGGAGAGCTGCTGCGGCTCGGCTGACGCGGAGGAGATTTCGATGACTGCGGCATGGCAAGGCTTCAACGGCGGTCTGTGGCAGAAGCAGATCGACGTGCGCGACTTCATCCAACAGAACTACCGGCCGTACGATGGCGACGATTCGTTCCTCGCCCCGGCCACGCCGCGCACGCAGAAGCTCTGGGCCCGGCTCCAGGAGCTGTTCGTCGAGGAGCGGCGCAAGGGCGTGCTCGACGTGTCACAGATCCCGAGCTCGATCACGGCGCACGCGCCGGGCTACATCGACCGCGAGAACGAGCTGATCGTCGGCCTGCAGACCGAGGCGCCGTTGCGGCGCGCGATCATGCCGAACGGCGGCTTCCGCATGGTGCAGAGCGCGCTCGAGGCCTACGGCTACGTGCCCGACCCGCACGTGGTCGAGGCCTTCACCAAGTACCGCAAGACCCACAACCAGGCGGTGTTCGACGCGTACACGGCCGACATCCGCCGCTGCCGCAGCTCGCACGTGCTGACCGGCCTGCCGGACGCCTACGGGCGCGGCCGTATTATCGGCGACTATCGGCGCGTGGCGCTCTACGGAGTGACTCGCCTGGTCGAGCACAAGAAGGCGGAGAAGAACGCGCTCGACTTCGCCATGTCGACCGACGAGATCATCCGCGACCGCGAGGAGCTGGCCGAGCAGACGCGCGCGCTGGGCGAGCTCGAGCAGATGGCCAAGAGCTACGGCTGCGACGTCTCGCAGCCCGCGCGCAATGCGCGCGAGGCCGTGCAGTGGCTGTACTTCGGCTATCTCGCCGGCGTGAAGGAGCAGAACGGCGCGGCCATGTCGCTGGGCCGCACGTCGACCTTCCTCGACGTGTACTTCGAGCGCGACCTGGCCTCGGGCGCGCTCAGCGAGTCACAGGCGCAGGAGATCATCGACGACTTCGTGATCAAGCTGCGCATCGTGCGCTTCCTGCGCACGCCCGAGTACGACGAGCTGTTCGCGGGCGACCCGACCTGGGTCACCGAGTCGATCGGAGGCATGGGCGACGACGGGCGCTCGCTCGTGACCAAGACCAGCTTTCGCATGCTGCAGACGCTCTACAACCTGGGTCCCGCGCCCGAGCCGAACCTCACGATCTGGTACTCGCCTCGCCTGCCGGACGGCTTCCGGCGCTTCTCCGCCCGGGTCTCGATCGACACCAGCTCGGTGCAGTTCGAGAGCGACGAGATCATGCGCCGCGCCTGGGGCGACGACGGCGCGATCGCCTGCTGCGTCTCGCCCATGCTGCTGGGCAAGCAGATGCAGTTCTTCGGGGCGCGCGCCAACCTGGCCAAGTGTCTCCTGTACGCGATCAATGGCGGCCGCGACGAGGTCAGCGGCGACCAGATCGCCCCGAAGAGCGAGCCGGTGCAGGGCGACGCGCTCGACTTCGACGACGTGCTGGCGAAGTTCGAACGCACCATGGAGTGGCTCGCGGGCGTGTACGTGAACGCCATGAACGTGATCCACTACATGCACGACAAGTACGCCTACGAGCGGCTCGAGATGGCGCTGCACGACTACGCGCCGCTGCGCACCATGGCCTTCGGCATCGCGGGCCTGTCGGTCGTGGCCGACAGCCTGTCCGCGATCAAGCACGCCAAGGTGCGTGTGACTCGTGACTCCACGGGTCTGGTGATCGACTACCACACCGAGGGCGCGTTCCCGATGTTCGGCAACAACGACAACCGCGTCGACCAGCTCGCGGTATGGGCGGTCAGCACGTTCATGCAGAAGCTCCGCAAGTACCCGACCTACCGCAACGCCGTGCACACCCAGTCGGTGCTCACGATCACCTCGAACGTGGTGTACGGGAAGGCCACCGGGAACACGCCCGACGGGCGCAGGCAGGGCGAGCCGTTCGCGCCCGGCGCCAACCCGATGCACGGCCGGGACAGTCACGGCATCCACGCCTCGGCCGCGTCGGTGGCCAAGATCCCCTACCGCGACGCCGCGGACGGCATCTCACTCACCACGACGCTCGTGCCGACCGGGCTGGGGCGCATTCCGCAGGACCAGATCACCAACCTGACGGCAATGCTCGACGCCTTCTTCACCACCACCGGCTACCACATGAACGTGAACGTGTTGAACCGCGAGACGCTGCTCGACGCCATGGACCACCCCGAGAAGTACCCGAGCCTGACGATCCGCGTGTCGGGCTACGCGGTGAACTTCGTGCGACTCACGCGCGAGCAGCAGATGGACGTGATCAACCGGACCTTCCACGGCGGAGGCCGCCATGCCTGAGCTCGAAGCCAAGAGCCCCTACGAGCTGCGCGTCGACCTGGGCAGCGGAGTTCCGGAGACCGACGTGCGCAGCGCGCTCGCGTCGGGCGACATGGGGTTCCTGCACTCGTTCACGACCGGCTCCACGGTCGACGGGCCGGGCGTACGGGTCGTGGCCTGGACCACCGGCTGCACCTGGCGCTGTCAGTACTGTCACAACCCCGACACCTGGACGTTGGGCAACGGCATCCCGGTCGCGGTGCCCAAGGCGGTCGACGAGCTGCGCAAGTACCGTCACGGGCTCAAGGTCATGTCCGGCGGACTCACGATCTCGGGCGGCGAGCCGTTCCTCCAGGACCGCTTCGTCTGCAAGCTGTTCGCGGCCGCGCACGAGCTGAAGGTGCACACCGCGGTGAACACGAACGGCTTCTACGGCTCGCGTCTCTCCGACGCGGAGCTCGAGAACATCGACCTGGTGTTGCTCGACATGAAGACCTGGGACCCCGAGCGGCACAAGCGACTCACCGGCATGGACCCGGCGGCGACGCGCGCGTTCGCCGAGCGCCTGGCCGCGCGGCGCCGGCCGATCTGGCTGCGCTTCGTGCTCGTGCCGGGACTCACCGACGATCTGGGCGACGTGGCGCAGATCGCGCGCTTCGCGGCCGGGCTGGGCAACGTGGAGCGGGTCGACGTGCTGCCCTTCCACCAGCTCGGACGCTTCAAGTACGAGCGGCTCGGCATCCCGTACGCCTTGAAAGACCAGGAGCCGCCCTCGCAGGAGCGGGTCGAGCAGGTGTGCGCGGTGTACCGCGACGCGGGGCTCGTGGCGTACTGAGTCCATTTGAGACCCGAGGAGTCGCGGCCCTATCATGCGCCGATGAGCGAACCCGTTCTCCGGATCGAGCGCGAAGACGCGCTGGCGACACTCACTCTGAACCGGCCGCAGGCCATGAACGCGCTGTCGCGCGAGCTGCGCACGGCGCTCGCGAACGCCTTCCGCGAGCTGGCGCAGGAGCGCGCAGTGCGCGCGATCGTGCTCACGGGCGCGGGCCGCGCCTTCTGCGCGGGCCTCGACCTGAAGGAGCTGGGCGCCGGCGCGGGCCCCGTCGGCGGCGCGCGCGGCGGGGGCGGCGACGTCGACATCGTCGCGGCCATGGCCGGCTTCGAAGGGCCGATCCTGGGCGCGATCAACGGCGTGGCGATCACCGGCGGCTTCGAGCTCGCGCTCGCCTGCGACGTGCTGATCGCCTCGAGCGAGGCGCGCTTCGCCGACACGCACGCGCGCGTGGGCATCATGCCCGGCTGGGGCCTGTCGCAGAAGCTCTCGCGCGCGATCGGCATCTACCGCGCCAAGGAGCTCTCGCTCTCGGGCAACTTCCTCGACGCCCCGACCGCCGAGCGCTGGGGCCTGGTGAACCGGGTCGTGTCTCCCGCGGAGCTCCTGCCCGCCACGCGGGCGCTGGCGCGCGACATGCTCTCGGTGCCCGACGCGGGGCTGCGCGCCTACAAGCGCATCATCGACGCCGGCTTCGCGCAGCCGTTCGGCGAGTCACTCGAGACCGAGCGCCGGCTGTCGGGCGCCGCCAACCGGGCAGTCACGGCCGACTCGGTCGAGCGCGCGCGCGTCGGCGTACGCGCGCGCGGCCGCACCCAGGTGCGGAGCGAGCCCACGTGAAGGTTCGCCTGGGCATCGGCATCTCGACTCTGCCCGCGGCCAGCGCGCGCGGCTTCTTCGACTGGGTCGAGCTGTGCGAGGACTCGGACATCGACTCGATCTGGCAGACCGACCGGCTGGTCTCGCCGCAGCCGTTCCTCGAGTCACTCGCCGCCATGGCCGCGCTGGCCGGCGCTACGGACCGGCTGAAGTTCGGCATGAACGCCGTGGTCGCGCCGCTGCGCGACCCGCTCGTGCTCGCCAAGCAGTGCGCCACGATCGACTGGCTGTCGCGCGGGAGACTCCTGCCCGTGTTCGGCGTGGGCGGCGAGAAGGCGCCCGAGTTCCGCGCCACCGGCCGCGACGCCGCCGAGCGCGGGCGGCGCGCCGACGAGGTGCTGGAGCTCGCGCGCCGGCTGTGGAGCGAGGACTCGGTCGACTTCCGCGGCGAGTTCTATCGCTACGAGGGAGTCTCGATCTCGCCGCGGCCCGTGCAGCAGCCGCTGCCCTTGTGGATCGGCGGCTCGAGCCCGGCCGCGGTCCGGCGCACCGTGCGCCTGGGGACGGGCTGGCTCGGTGGCATCCAGACACCGGCGCAGGTCGCGCCGGTGATCGCAGCGATCAAGAAGGCGGGCGCCGAGTCGGGCCGGCCGATCCCCGACGACCACTACGGCGCGAGCTTCGCGTTCCGCCTGGGCTCGATCGACGACTCACAGATGATGCGCGCGTTCGCCGCGCGCGCGCGCTCCGCGGGCGCCGACTTCGACCCCGGCGCCTACTTCGCGCTGGGCGAGGCGAAGACGGTGCTCGAGCGCATCGCGCAGTATCGCGCCGTGGGTGTCTCGAAGTTCGTGCTGATTCCCCTGGCGCAGAGCGAGAGCGAGCTCATGGAGCAGACCCGGCGCCTCGTAGCCGAGGTCGTGCCCGCGGCGCACGGCTGGACCTGAGCCCCGCTCAGTCACTCTGCCGGGCGTAGGCCGCGAGCGTCGCGATCGCGTCGGGAATCACATCGACGGCGATCGCGCTGCCGCGGTCCGGGATGGTCTGGAGCTGCGACTTCGCGATCTCGCGTGCCAGCACGTGGGCCATCTCGACCGGGCTGATCCGGTCGGTCTCGCCGTGCCACAGGAAGACCGGCGCCTCGATGCCCTCCAGCGCGAAGCCCCAAGGCTCGGCCAGGATGCGCAGCTCGTGCACCATGCCGTCGGTGCCGGAGCGAAAGCTCTCGAACGCGGCGTCCATGAAGATCGAGGCGACTTCGGGGGAGCTCAGCGACCCGCGCTCCGACGCCGGCAGCGTGCCCGACGCCTCGCGCAGCAGGCGCAGCGGGTCCCGGTCCGCCAGGCGCGCGTTGCGCGCGTGCAGCCGGTGCGAGAGCCACGACAGGCGCCGCGGCAGCACGTGCAGCACCATGCGCGCGCGCACGTCCATGCCGCCGAGCACGCCGGGCCGGTCGTGCGGCGCGGTGCTCGACACCAGCGCCACCGAGCGCACGCGCTCGGGCAGCTTCACGGCGCTGGCCAGGGCGAAGGCCCCGCCGCCGGCCACGCCCAGGATGGAGAAGCGGTCGATCGCGAGCTGGTCGGCGAGCTCCTCGAGATCCGAGGGCCAGTCGGAGAGTCGTGAGTCGGGCCGGCGGTCCGAGAGACCGAAGCCGGGCCGGTCGATCGCAATCAGGCTCACGTGGCGGTGGAGCGCGGCCACGTGCGCGATGCGCCCCTCGAGGCGCGAGCCGAACGTGCCGTGCGTGTAGAACACCGGCAAGCCGTCGGCATCTCCGAACGTGGCGAAGCCGATCTGCCGCCCGTCGCGCAGGCGAAGCGTTCGATCGACGGCCGCGGAGTAGCGCTCGGTCACTCGTCCCGTCCCTGACTCGCGAGGATTGCGGCCGCAGTCCGGACGACGACCCAACCCTGCAGAGAATGACTGCAAAGAGATAGTGTCCGCGGCCCCGAGAAAGGGAGCGCGGAAAAGCCCTGCCCGCCGGCAAGTCTAGTCGGAAGCCGTGGAGGACCCAAGCGGACTCGACGGACAGCCCCGGTTGCACCCCGCACACCTGAAGTCACTCTCATGCGCAGCGTCCGATGGGGGGTGGATCGCCACCCGACCGGCGCTTTCGCCCCTGTGCGCCAGGGCCTCAAGCAGGTCCAGCCGCCGGCCGAACCGGACGCACGCGGGGACGAGGGGGCCGTGATGGCGAAGCAGCGCGGGTCGCTGGAGCGGGTCGTCGCGCACGTGCCCGGCTTCCGCGGCTACGTCGAGCGCGAGCACCGGCGGCAGGCCGACCAGCTGCTCCGGGACCACGGCGCCGCCCGGCTGGAGCGCATCGCTGGCGACCTGCGCGGCCGCATCTCGCAGGCCGCGCTCGAGGACATGGACGAAGCCCGGGAGCTGATCGCCTGCGTGGAGAAGGTCCGGGGCGAGCTGCGCTTCGCCGACCGCGGCTACTCCGGCTTCTTCGAGGAGGCGAAGCTCGACGACGGCCCGGGGCTCGACGCGCTGTACGCGCAGGACGAGCGCATCGCCGTGCAGGTCGCGGAGCTCGCGGCGCAGGTGACGGCGGGGGAGCTGAGCGCGCCGCTGTTGCGCGGAGCGGTCAAGCGGCTGGGCCTGTCGCTGGCCGACCGCCGCAACGCCATCCTGGGTCTGCGGTCCAACTGAGCATGGGGCAGCCGGCCGAAGTCATCGAGTGTCTTGACCGCTCGCCCGAGACGCTCGTCTCGCGCTTTCCCGAGCTCGGCGCCGCGTCGCTGCCGGCCGGTGCGCGTCTCTTGGTGCGGGACGGCCAGGCGGCGGTGCTGGTGCGCGACGGGTGCGTCGAGCAGGTGCTCGGCGTCGGCGCGCACGCGCTGCCCGAGGCCTGCGCCGCGCCGGCGCGCGCCGAGCTGTACTTCGCCAGCCTGCGCGGCTTCGTGAACCAGAAGTGGGCGGCGCTGGAGCCGATCGCCTTCCGCGACGGCGAGCTGGCAGAGCTCGGGCTGCGTGCGTTCGGCACCTGGTCGTTTCGAGTCACCGACCCCGCGCGCTTCATGCAGGAGCTCCTGGCCGCCCTGTCCGAGTTCACCAACGGGGCGGTGTCGGAGCTGCTGCGCGGCTGGATCGTGACTCAGCTGGCGGAGTACCTGTCGAGTCATTTGTACAGCGTGCTCGACCTGGCACAGCGCTACGGCGAGATCGCGGCGGGCGCGCAGGCCCGGATCGCCGATCACTTCGCCGCGCGCGGAGTCACCGTGGTCGAGTTCCGCCTGCTCTCGCTCTCGCCGCCCGAGCCCGTGCAGGAGCTGATCGACCGGCGCGCCGTGCGGCCAGGCGCCGCGCCCGCCAGCGCTACCGTGCATTGCCCGGCCTGTCAGTGCGCGCTGCCCGCGGAAGCGGCCTTCTGCCCGTCGTGCGGCGCGCGCCGCCGCTCCGACTCGCCGCCGTCCGCGCACTTCTGCGCGAGCTGCGGCACGCGGCTCCCGAACGGCCGCTAGTCGGCGAACAGCCGCGCCAGCGTGTCGAGCGCGCGCGCCATGCGCGGGCCGTACCACGACAAAAGCTCACCCTCGACGACGTGCACGCGGCCGCTGCGAGCCGCCGGGCAGGCGAGCGACAGGAACTCGAGCCGGTCGCGCTCCTCGAAGCGGTAGGGCTCCGTCGGGAGCAAGAGCACGTCGGGCGCCGCCGCCTCGAGCTCGGCGCGCGTGATGCGCGGATAGCGGCCCTGCGCCGCCGCGAAGGGATTCTCGGCACCGGCGCAGCGCACGAGGTCGTCTGCGAAAGTGTCTCCGCCCACGGCCATGAGCGGATCGCGCCAGACCAGCGCGGCGGCGCGCGGGCGGTGCGCGCCGGCGGGCCGCGCGAGCGCCGCGAGCCGGGCTTCGACCTCGGCGGCGATCGCCTCGGCCGCGGCCTCGCGCGCCGCAATGCGCCCGAGCGCCCGCAGCTCCGCCACGGCCTCGCGCACGGTGCGCGCGTAGGTCACGAACACGCGCAGGCCAGCGGCCTCCAGCCGCTCGACGTCCCGCTGGCGGTTCTCCTCCTTGTTCGCGAGCACGAGGTCGGGACGCAGGGCGGCGATCGCACCGGCCGCGGGGTTCTTGGTGCCGCCGACCTTCGCGAGCTTGGCGACGCCCTCGGCCGGGTGCACGCAGTACTCGGTGACTCCGACCAGCGAGTCACCGGCTCCGAGCGCGAAGAGTGTCTCGCTCCAGGACGGCACGAGTGACACGATGCGCTGCGGCGGGGCCGCGAACTCGAACTCCCGGCCCAGGGCGTCTCTCTCGTTGGCCACGACCCTGATGTTCGCGAAAACGCCGAGCGAAGGCCGCCCCGAGCGAGGCCCCGCAAGCGCCGGAGCATGGGTCGGGTGCCCATGCGATCACAGCTCAGGCGCGCGCAGTGAGCCGCAGGCGGACGCAGTCAATAAGTCATTGAGGCGCGCCGGAGCTGAACAGCAGTCGCACGATGTCGGGGTGGCCGTGCGAGGTGGCGAGCGTGGCGGCGGAAAGGCCGTCGGAGGTACGCGCGTTGGGATCGGCGCCGCGCTGCAGCAGGAGCTCCACGATGTCGCCGTGGCCGGCGGCCGAGGCGTGGAGCAGCGGCGTCCAGCCCTGGTCGTCGCGCGTGTCGGCGGAGGCTCCGGCGGCGAGCAGCGCGCGCAGGTACGAGGTCTGTCCCTCGCGCGCGGCGCGCACCAGCGCGCGGTTGTTCTCGCGGCGGCGGCGCTCGCGGTCGTCGCTCGCGCCGGGCAGGATCGACGCCATCATCAGCGCGGTGCGGCCGTCGGGTGACTTCACGTTCGGGTCTGCGCCGCGCTCGAGCAGGAGCACCGCGATCTGGCTGTGACCCGCGGCCGACGCGAGCAGGAGCGGCGTCCAGCCCGAGCGGTCGCGCACGTTGGGGTCGGCGTGCTTGTCGAGCAGGAGCCGCGTGGCGTCGAGGTGACCCTCGCGCACCGCGCGCACGAGCGCAGTCTGTCCGTCCTCGGCGCGCACCTCGAGCTTCGCGCCCGCGTTCAGCAGGGCCTGCAGCACGCGCACGCGGCCCTTCCAGGCCGCGTACATGAGCGCGGTCTGGCCCGTCGAGCTGCGCGCTTCGATCTCGGCGCCGCCGGCGAGCAGCGCGTTCACGACCGCGCTGCGGCCCTTCATGGCGGCCAGCATGAGCGGGGTCTGCCCGCCGCGCGCCTTGCTGTTCGGGTTCGCGCCGGCCTTGAGCAGCGCGAGCGCGACGTCGGTGTTGCCCTCCTGCGCGGCCAGCACCAGCGCGGTCATGCCCTTGCGGTCGCGCGAGTTCGGGTCCGCGCCCGCCGCCAGGAGTGACTTCACCGACTCGATCTGGCCCATCTGCGCGGCGCGCGCGAGCGCGATGCGACCCGGGTCGCCGCGCACCGAGAGACTCGCGTCGTGCTCGACCAGGAGCTCGACGATGCGCGTGTGACCTTCGCGCGCGGCGCGCGCGAGCGGCGTCTGGCCGTCGCCCGCGCCGATGCGCGGGTCCGCGCCGCCCTCGAGCAGGATGCGCGTGATCGCCTCGTAGCCGTTCGAGGCCGCGACCTGGAGCGCCGTGGTGCCGACCGCGGTGCGCGCGTTCACGTCGGCGCCGCCCTTGATCAGCGCGCGCACCACGTCGCTGCGGCCCTCGCTCGCGGCGCGGAACAGCGGGGTCTGACCCGCGTTGGTGGTGTCGTCGATGGTCGCGCCGGCAGCGAGCAGCGCGCGCACGGCGTCGAGCTGCCCCGCGGAGGCGGCCTGTCCGAGCGCCGACTGACCCGACTTGCTGTGCGCGTCCACGTCGACGCCCTTGTCGATCATGGTCTGCAAGAGCTTCACGTCGCCCTTCTCCGCGGTGTCGACCAAGAGATCGTTCGCGACGCGCAGCTCGGGCAGCAGGAACGACGGATCGGCCTTGGAGAGATCGGCGCCGGCGCGGCGCAGCTCGTCGACGACGTCGCGGTGGCCTTCGCGCGCCGCGGCCACGAGCGCCGTGTCGCCCGCGGTATCGGGCGCGTCGATCGACGCGCCGCTGTCGATCAGCTTCTTCACCGTGTCGCTGCGGCCCTTCTCGGCGGCGAGCAGGAGGGCGGTCTTGCCCTCGCTCGAGCGCGCGTTCACGTCGGCGCCCTTGGCCAGCAGCGCGCTGATGAGTGACCCGTTCGGCGTGCGCGGGAAAGCGGCGTCGGCCGAGGCGTCGGGATCGGTGCTGCTGGTCATGTCGGCTTGCAGGCCCGCCAGCAAGGCCACGATGTCGTCGTGCTTCTCCGCGCGGGCGTGGTCGAGCGCGCTCTTGCCGGACTCGTCGATCGCCCCCATCTCCGCGCCGTCGGCAATCAGCGCACCCACGGTATAGGTGCGGCCCGCGGCCGCGGCGTACATGAGCGCGGTCTGGCCATCGGAGGCGCGCGCGTTCACCTTGCCGCCCGCGTGGATCAGCGCGTCGACCACGCCCGTGCGGCCCTTCACCGCGGCCATCATGATCGGCGTCTGGCCCAGCGGCGAAGTCACGTTCGGATCGGCGCGCCGCGCGAGCAGGATCGCCACGATCGGCAGCCGGCCCTCCGCGGCCGCGAAGTGCAGCGCAGTGAGTCCCGCGTTGTTGCGCAGGTTCACGTTCGCGCCCGCCGTGAGCAAGAGCTTCAGCAGCGTGATGTAGCCGCGCGCGCTCACCTGCATGAGCGGCGTGAAGCCGTCGCGATCGGCCAGGTCCGTGTGGGCGCGGTGCGCGAGCAAGAGCGCCGCCACCGCGCGCGAGCCGATCGCGCTCGCGTGGAGCAGCGGCGTCCAGCCGGCCGAGTCACGCGCGTCGACGGCGGCGCCGCGCACCAGCAGCAGGTCGGTGAGCTCGTCCGAGCCGAGCTGCGCCGCGATGATCAGCGGCGTCGCGCCCTCGGCCGACGTGCACTCGAGCGAGGCGCCGGCCGCGAGCGCCGCGCTCGCCTCGTCGACGTCCTGCTTGCGCACGGCCGCCAGCAGCCTCGAGTCGGCTGCGCGCGCCTCGGTCGACGCGTCGGGGCGAGTCGTCGCCCCGTCGGAATTCACGGCCGCGCCGCGCGCCGGCGAGACGCCGAGGGCTGCCACGAGAAGGAATGCAGAGACGAGCAGCCGGCGCACGTGGCTCCTCAGATCGTTTTCAGGCGCTGCGCGCGCGCCGCGCATGGAGCGCAGCGAGCGAGAGACCGAGCAGCAGGCCGAGCGCGGGCTCGGGCACCGCGAGGCCCGAGACACTCACGATCAGGTCGTTGAACTGACCGTCGTTGTTGGTCTCGAAGGCGATCAGGAACTGACTCGTGAGGAACAGTCCGGGCGCGAGGCCGGGGAACTGCAGGCTGGTCAGGCCGTTGCCCTGGAACACCTTCGCGAACACCTGACCGCCGTTGAGATCGGCCTCGGTGAACAGGAACGGCAGGTCGGTATTCGAGTGAGTGGGCACCTTCGCGAAGAAGCCGAACGGCCCGTCGAAGCCCTTGCCCTTCTTGCCGCCCTTGCCGCCCTTGACCGAGATCGACGCGTCGTCGTTGAACAGCACCGACGCGATGTCCGAGGGCTTCATGTTGTCGTTGAGCAAGAGCACGCCGGCGCCCGGAGCGTCGGCGTCGTAGATGCCGAACTTCACGGCCTGCGACTTGCCGGTGAAGTCGGCCACGATCTGCGCGGTCATCGGGCCCGAGGTGTTGTCCCAGAGCTGGATCCCCGACGAGTTGTTGGCGTTGATCGCGGGCCCGGACACGACCAGGCCGTCGAGGATTTGCTGCAGAGTCGGAGTGGTGCTGCCCTGCACCGTGACGGGCGTGCGCGGGTTCACCTGAGCGGCGGACGCCATCTGTGCGGCCCCTGCGAGACACACGAAGGCTGAGATGAGTGCGCGCTGATACATGATTTTTCCAACCCGCCTACACCGGTCGAGGTTTCCTGACCGGGAATTCAGCGTGGACGAGATTCTACGTCGCGTAGGAGATCGCCCACAAGCCCAGAGTACCCACCTTTGTACCATGTTTTAGTGCCTTTCGGACAAATTCCGTGGCGCGCAGACATGTGCACAGAAGCGGGAAAAGCTCCGGCACGAGCGAGCTTCCCTCGACTTCGTCACATGCCCACGCATCACGTCTCACCGCTCCAGGGATCGCACTCCCGGTCGAGCAAGCTCGCGGTTTCGATGCCCTGTGAGGCGACGAACGAAAGCAGCCGTTCGAGGCCTGGCCGCTCGGTCGCCACGTGGCCGGCGTCGATCAGCGCGAGCCCGGAGTCGAGCGCGCGCCGCGCGGCGTGGTGGCGCAGGTCGCCGGTGACCAGCACGTCTGCGCCGGCCGCCCGAGCCGCTTCGGCCAGGTCTTCGCCGGAGCCCGGGACGACCGCCACGCGCGAGACGCGCCGCGCCCGGTCGCCCGCGATGCGCGGCACGGAGCCCTGCAGCGACTCGGCCACGCGCTCGGCGAGCTCGCCCAGCGAGAGGCCCGGAATCACTCCGATGCGGCCGGCCGGGTGCAGCTCGCCGCGCCGCTCGAAGAGGTCGAACGCCGGCTCCTCGTAGGGGTGCGCGCGCAGGAGCGCGCGGATCACCTCGGCCTCGCGTGCCGGCGGCAGCACGAGCTCGAGCCGCACCTCGGCCTCGTGGGAGAGCTCGCCGCGCTTGCCGGCGCGGGGCGCGGAGCCTTCGGCCGCGAAGAACGTGCCCGTGCCCTCCGCGCGGAAGGAGCAGTGCGTGTAGTTGCCGATCTGCGCCGCGCCCGCTTCGGCCACGGCCTCGAGCACCCCGTCGGCGGCATCGGGCGGCACGAAGGTCACGAGCTTGCGCGTGGGGCTGCCCGAGAGGGCGCCGAAGCCCTCGACCTCGCCCAGCCCGAGCGCCTCGGCCAGCGCGTCCGCGGTGCCGCCCGGAGACACGTCGAAATTCGTGTGCACGACCGCGAGCGCGACCCCGGCGCGCGCCAGCCGCAGGGCGCGGCCTTCGGGCGTCGGACCCGCGACCAGGCGCTGGGTGGGCCGGAACAAGAGCGGGTGGTAGGAGACCAGCAGGTCCGGCGGGTCGGCCTCGAGCGCGGCCACCGCGCCCTCGGTCACCTCGTGACACACGGCGGCCCGGCGCACCCGCCCTGCGGGGTCGCCGAGGATCAAGCCGACCGGGTCCCAATCCGCCGCGCGCTCGAACGGAGCGCGCGCCGCGAGTGCGGTGATCAGATCCCGGATCGCACGAGGTCGACTCACGCGCGCCATGCTACCGACCGAGCCCGTACCCGCCGTGACACGGCGGTGAGGGCCTCGTGAAGAATACGCTCCGGCGCGGTGCGGTGGGTGTTTACTCGCGCTCGAGCAGGACGGCGGCGAACCCGAGGATCACCGGGATGAAGAGCACGCCACAGGTGGCAGCGAACATGTACATCAGGTCGAACGAGTTGGGCTCCATCGCAGCGGCTCTCCTCTAGACGTCCCAGCGGTCGCCGGCGTACAGGAGCTCCTGGAGCGTCCCCTCGCCGCGTACCGCGATCGCCGCCCGGTTCTGGGCCAGCGTCTGATCCTCGAAAGTCGGCTCCGACACCGCGCGCAGCACGCCGATCGGCGTCGGGAACTCGGGCGGCGTGCAGCGCGCGAGCAGGAGCGCGAGGCCCGGGTCCGCCACCGCCTCGTCGTGCGTGATCTCCACTCCGCCGGGCTCGCCGCGCTTGGCCACGTAGAGGCGCGTGCGCTCGGTGTCGAGCTTCACGACTTTCTCGTCGTCGGGCCCGAACACGAGCGGCTGGCCGTGCTCGAGGAACAAGAGGTGGTCGGACTTGGTCTTGCGGTCCTTCAGCTCGTCGAAAGCGCCGTCGTTGAACACCGGGCAGTTCTGGTAGATCTCGAGCAGCGCGGAGCCCTTGTGCTCGGCCATGCGCGAGATCATCTGCTGCAGGTGCTGTGTCTCGGTGTCGACCGCGCGCGCCACGAACGTGGCCTCCGCGCCTAGCGCGAGTGACAGCGTGCGGAACGGGCGCGCGACCGACCCTGCGGGCGAGCTCTTGGTCTTCATGCCGATCTCGGAGGTCGGCGAGAACTGGCCCTTGGTGAGTCCGTACACCTTGTTGTTGAACAAGAGGATCTTCAGGTCGACGTTGCGGCGCAGCGCGTGGATCAGGTGGTTGCCGCCGATCGAGAGCGCGTCGCCGTCGCCGGTCACCACCCAGACACTGAGCTCGGGCCGCGAGAGCTTCAGCCCCGTGGCGATCGCCGGCGCGCGGCCGTGGATGGTGTGGAACCCGAAGGTGTCCATGTAGTACGGGAAGCGCGAGCTGCAGCCGATGCCCGAGATGAAGACGATCTTCTCCTTCGGGATGCCGAGCTCGGGCATGACCTTCTGCATCTGCGCCAGGATCGCGTAGTCGCCGCAGCCCGGGCACCAGCGCACGGCCTGGTCGCTCTCGAAGTCCTTCTTGGTGAGCTTCCGGTGCTCGCCGCCGTTCGCGATGACTTCACTCACGAGTGCAACCCCTCTCGCACGCCGGCCGACGGAGACAGGAGCTTGCGCACCGCCTCGACCACCTCGCGCACCTTGAACGGCTTGCCCTGGATCTTGTTCAAGCCGCGCGCGTCGACGAGATACTTGTCGCGCAGGAGCGAGCGCAGCTGGCCGCGGTTCAGCTCCGCGACCACCACGCGCCGGTAGCGGCGCAGGAGCTCGCCCACGTTGGACTGGAGCGGGTTGAGATAGCGCAGGTGCAGATGACCCACGGCGTGGCCCTCGGCGCGCAGCTGCAAGGTCGCCTGGCGCAGCGCGCCAAACGTCCCGCCCCAGCCCACGACCAGCACGTCGCCCGAGGCCGGGCCGTCGATCTCGGCCGGCGGCAGCCGGTCGGCGATGCGGTCGATCTTGGCCTGGCGCGTGAGCACCATGTGCTCGTGGTTCTCGGGGTCGTAGGAGATGTTGCCCGACACGTCTTCCTTCTCGATCCCGCCGATGCGGTGCTCGAGGCCGGGCGTGCCGGGAATGGCCCAGGGCCGCACCAGGCGCGCGTCGCGCAGGAAGGGCGCGAAGTTCTCCGGGTCGGTCCGGAACGAGGCGCGGATCGGCTCGAGGTCCTCGGGGTCGGGCAGCTGCCACGGCTCGGCGCCGTTGGCGAGTGACCCATCCGAGAGATACGCCACCGGGCACATGTGCTCGACCGCCAGGCGCACGGCCTCGATCGCGATGTCGAAGCACTCGGCGGGCGTGGCGGGCGCGACCACCGCGATCGGTGACTCGCCGTTGCGGCCCACGATCGCCTGCAGGAGGTCGGCCTGCTCGGTCTTGGTCGGCATGCCCGTCGACGGGCCCGCGCGCTGCACGTTCACCACCACGAGCGGCAGCTCGACCGCCACCGCCAGCCCGATGCCCTCCTGCTTCAGCGCGAAGCCGGGGCCGGACGTGCCGGTGACTCCGATCGCGCCGCCGAACGACGCGCCGATCGCCGCGCCCACGGCCGCGATCTCGTCCTCGGCCTGGAAGGTGGTCGCGCCGTAGCGCGCGTAGCCCGCCAGGTTGTGCAGCACGTCGGACGCCGGGGTGATCGGGTAGCTCGCGTACAGGAGCGGCAGGTTGGCCAGCTTGGCCGCAGTCACCAGCCCGAGCGCCGTGGCCTCGTTGCCGGTGATGTTGCGGTAGTGACCGTGCTCGAGCTTCGCCGGCGGCACCTCGTAGCGCGCGTCGAACAGCTCGAGTGTCTCGCCCAGGTGGTAGCCGGCCTGGAACACCTTCACGTTGGCGTCGGAGAGCTGCGCGTTCTTGCTGAACTTCTTCTTGATCGACTCGATCTCGGGCTCGGGATTGCGCCCGTACATCCAGAACAGGATGCCCAGCGCGAAGAAGTTCTGGGTGCGCGCGATGTCGCGGCTCGACATGCCCGTGCCGGTGAGCGCGGTGGTCACGTGCTTGGTGAAGTCGATCGGGATCACGCGGTACTTCGAGAGACTCCCGTCGTCGAGCGGGCTCCTCTCGTAGCCGGCGAGCTCCAGGTTCTTGGCCTTGAACGCACCCGTGTTCACGATCAGGAGCCCGCCGGGCTCGAGATCGGCCAGGTTCGTGCGCAGCGCGGCCGGGTTCATCGCCACCAGCACCTCGGGCGCGTCGCCCGCGGTGAAGATCTCGTTGGACGAGAACTGCAGCTGGAAGCCCGACACGCCGGCGAGGCTGCCCGCGGGCGCGCGAATCTCCGCCGGGAAGTCCGGGAAGGTCGCAATGTCGTTCCCGTAGAGCGCCGCGGTGCGAGTGAACTCGGTCCCGGTGAGCTGCATGCCGTCGCCGGAGTCACCCGCGAAGCGAATCACTACCGAATCGAGGCGTCGTTTGGGCCGCTGGGGGCCCGAGGAGCTTCCGTTCGCTGGCCCGTCCGAATGCCCGTCGTCTTGTGCCATTACCTCTTTGCGTGTTCCCCGAGGCGCTCGATGCAGCGCCCCTGGGGACCTCCGTCTAGGGCGGGGTCGTGATGATTACGCGCGCCACGTCGGCCCACAACCGCCTGCGCCCGTCTGTGATGCCCCTGGCTGGCGCCTTGAGTCCCCTGGCCCCCGGCGTGTAGATTGCCCGACCAACCAAGGGGGTCACCACGTTGCGCGAAGTCTACATCGTCGAGGCAGTGCGAAGTCCAATCGGCCGGCGCGGCGGAGGGCTGGCGGGAATGCACCCCGCCGACCTGCTGGGAACGGTCCAGAAGGCGGCGCTCGACCGCAGCGGCGTTCCGGCCGAGGCGATCGGCCAGGTCGTCGGCGGCTGCGTCTCGCAGGTGGGCGAGCAGACCTTCAACATCGCGCGCATCGCCTGGCTCTCGAAGGGCCTGCCGATGGACGTGGCGTCGACCACGGTCGACTCCCAGTGCGGCAGCAGCCAGCAGGCGACCACCCTGGCCGCCGGCCTGGTCGGCTCCGGCCTCGAGGAGATCGCGCTGGCGTGCGGCCTCGAGATGATGAGCCGCGTGCCGCTGGGGGCCGCCATGAAGGGCGGCATGCCGATCCCCAAGAGCTACATGGAGCACTACCAGCCGACCTCGCAGTTCGCCGGCGCACAGATGATCGGCAACGAGTACGGCATCACGCGCGCCGACGTCGACCGCTTCGGCCTGCGCAGCCAGGAGCTCGCCAACCGCGCGTGGGACGAGAAGCGCTTCGAACGCGAGGTCATCCCCGTGTCGGCGCCCGGCGTCGACAAGGAAGGCAAGCCGACCGGCGAGATCGTGCGCGTGACGCGCGACGAGGGCCTGCGCAAGACCTCGCTCGAGAAGCTCGCCGCGCTCGAGCCCGTGGCCGGCCAGAGCCTGCACACCGCCGGCACCTCCTCGCAGGTGAGTGACGGCGCCGCGGCCGTGATCCTGGCCTCGGCCGAGGGGGTGAAGCGACTGGGCGTGAAGCCGCGCGCGCGCATCGTCGACTCGGTGCTGGTGGGCTGCGACCCGGTCACCATGCTGAAGGGCCCGATCCCGGCCACGCGCAAGGTGCTGTCGCGCGCGGGGCTCAAGATCGAGGACATGTCGGTCTACGAGGTGAACGAGGCGTTCGCTTCGGTCGTGCTCGCGTGGATGAAGGAAGTGAAGCCCGTCGAGGACCGCGTGAACCCGAACGGCGGCGCGATCGCGATCGGCCATCCGACCGGCTGCACCGGCGCGCGGCTGATCACGACCGCGCTCCACGAGCTGGAGCGCACGGGCGGCCGCTACGGCCTGATCTCGATGTGCTGCGGCGGCGGCCTGGGCACGGGGACGATCATCGAGCGGCTCTGAACGAGCCCAGCACGGCGAGCGCGGCCCCGGCGCCCACGAGACACACCCAGCTCACGTCGAGCCAGCTCCAGCGCACCCGCGCTGGAGCGCGGGGCTCGAGCGTCTGGTTGAGCCTGGCAAGGAGCGCGTTGGCCGGCATGAGCGGAATGCTCGGCACGAACACCCCGACCACGCTGAGCCGCACGGGCACGTAGATCAGCACGTACAGCGCGGCGCACAGCCAGGCCGGCACGGCCATGCGCAGGCCGTGCGCCCTGCCCTCGCGCTCGATGCGCGCGAGCAGCGGGTAGATGAAGAACGGGAAGGCGAGGTACGTGCGCCAGAACGCGCTGATGCGCCGGTCCGAGCGCTCGCGAAACGCCAGCCAGTTCCGGTGCAGCCACCAGAACTCGTAGAGACCGAGCGTGGTGAGTGACAGCAGCAGGAGCTTCGGCTGACTCACCGCGAAGAACGGGGCGAACGGGCGCGCTCCGCCGCCCGCGCCCAGCTCGGCCGCCGGTGGCGCGTAGGGCGCTTCGCTCACTTCGCGGGAGGCGGCGGAGTCGCTCCGATCGAGGCGTGGTCGACGACGTACTTCCAGCCGCCCTTGGTCTTGACGATCACCTCGGTCGCGCGGATCGGAGTCACCGCGGGCTTCCCGTCCGGTCCGGGCGCGGTCATGTTCCAGTCGCCGAGCGACGCGATCACCGTGTGACTCGCGTCGACCCAGACCGCCTTGTAGCCCACGAGCTCGAGCTTGGGGCCGTCCTGGCCGCAGGTCTCAGACACCAGCTTCTCGAGCGCCTTGGGGTCCGCCGCGCTCTCGCCCGCCAGCGGGTACACCACGCGCGCGTCGGCGCGGTAGAGTGCGAGCACCGCCTTCACGTCGTGAGCGCCGCAGGCTTTCCCGAAGCGTTCGCCGACCTCGCGCACGATCGCGGTCGGGTCGCCGCCCGCGCGGGCCGCCGAAGCCAGCAGGCAGAGCCCGAGCCCGAGCGCCGCCGCGCGCCTCACGGCGCGTACTGCCCGGCGGCGAAGGCCTGTGCCGACTTGTAGTCGGCCTTGCCGTTGGGCGCGCGGAACATCGCGGGCACCGGGAAGACGCGCTTGGGCACCTTGTAGCCCGCCAGGCGCTCCTTCACGTGCGCGCGCAGCTTCTCCTCGTCGGCCACGGCGCCGCCGCGCAGCTGCACCACGCCCACCACGGCGTTGCCCCAGCGGTCGTCCGGCACGCCCACCACCAGCGCGTCCTCGACGTCGGGGTGCGTCTTCAGCGCCTCCTCGACCTCTTCGGGGTAGATCTTCTCGCCCGCCGAGTTGATGCACGCGCTGCCGCGGCCGAGCAGCGTGAGCGTGCCGTCGGCCTCCACGATGCACCAGTCGCCCGGGATGGAGTAGCGCACGCCGTTGATCGTGGGGAAGGTCTTCGCGGTCTTCTCCGCGTCCTTGTAGTAGCCGACCGGGATCGGGCCGCTGCGCGCCACGAAGCCCTTCTCGCCCGAGCCGGGCGCGACCTCGCGGTGGTCCTCGGTGAACACCTTGCAGCGGTCCCCGATCGTGAACTTCGCGGTGCGCACCTCGCCGGCCGCGGACATGACCGAGACGCCGAAGCCCACGGCTTCCGAGGAGCCGAACGAGTCGGTGAGCAGCATGCCGCCGTGGTGCTTGAGCAGGCCCTTCTTGACCTCGGTGCTCCACATGACCCCGGACGACACGATCAGCTTCACGCTCGACAGGTCCCAGCGGCCGGGGTTCTCCTCGAGCGCGTTCAGCATGGGCTTGGCGAACGCGTCGCCGACGATCACCAGTGAGTTCGCGCCGTGCTTCTCGACCGTGTCGAACAGCTCCGCGGAGTCGAACTTGTTGCCGGCGAGCGTGATCACGCAGCCGCCGGAGACCAGCGTGCCGATCGCGGTGAAGAGGCCCGTGCCGTGCATCAACGGGCAGCACGGGATCTGACGAGTCACTCCGCCGAGCTTGGCCGCGTTCGCGACGTGCTCTTCGAGCGTGGCCGGGGCGACGCCGGCGTTGGCCGGCGAGTTCGCGCCCGCGCCGAGCGCGTGCCACAGGTCATTCGCCGCCCACATCACGCCCTTGGGCATGCCGGTGGTCCCGCCGGTGTACAGGAACAGCAGATCCTCGCCGCTGCGGCGCAGGCCGAGCGGCCGGCCGTCGCCCGACTCCGCGAGTGACTCGTAGGGCTCGCCGATCTGCGGCCCGTCGCCGACCTGCACCCAGGCCGCCACGTGCGGCAGCCTGGGCTTGAGCAGCTGCACGCGGTCGGAGAACTCGGAGTCGAAGATCACGACCTTCGCGTCCGAGTTGTCGATGATGTAGCGCAGCTCCTCGTCGAGATAGCGGTAGTTCACGTTCACGTGCACCAGCCGCGCCTTGAAGCAGGCCGCGAGCGACTCGCTGTACTCCGGGCGGTTGCGCAGGTAGAAGGCGACCTTGTCGCCGGGCTGCGCGCCGCGCGCCTGGAGCGCGCGCGCCAGGTTGTTCGAGCGCCGGCCGAGCTCGCGCCACGAGATCGTCTGGTCGCCGTGGATCAGCGCCGGCGCGTCGCCGTCGAGCGCCGCGTCGAGCCCGTCCAGGATGTCACCGAAGTTCCAGTTGGGTGCCGTCATGCGAGTCCCCTCCCGCGCGGCGCATGATACCCGAAAGAGGAGGTGCGCTCTGTGACCCGTCGAGCTGCGTTCGGACTGCTGGCCGTCTGCCTGGGAATGGGCTGCGACCACCCGCTCGCCGAGGACCCCGACGCGCGCGCCGCCCGCCTGCACCGCGCGGCGATCGTGGTCGACACACACGCCGACACCACCCCGCGCTTCCAGGACCCGGCCTTCGACTTCGCCGCCCGGCACGACAAGTCCGACGTGCGGATCGACCTGCCGCGGGCCCGGGAGGGCGGGCTCGACGTGCAGTTCTGGTCGATCTGGGTCGGGAACGTGCAGGGCGATGGCCGGGCGATCCGCGAGGCCATGGAACGGATCGACGCCGTGTGGGAGCTGGCCCGGCGCTATCCCAACGACCTGGTGGTGGCGACCGACGTGGCGGGGATCCGCCGCGGGGTGGCCGAGGGCAAGCTGGTCTCGCTCATGGGCGTCGAAGGCGGCCACATGATCGAGGAGAAGCTCTCGGTGCTGCGCGACTTCTACCGGCTGGGCGTGCGCTACATGACGCTCACTCACTCGTTCCACATCTCGTGGGCGGACTCGGCCGGCACCGGGCAGCCGCTGCCGCCGGGTCACGGCGGGCTCACGCCCTTCGGCGTGGAGGTGGTCCACGAGATGAACCGGCTGGGCATGATGGTCGACGTGTCGCACGTCTCGGACCAGACCTTCTGGGACGCGCTCAAAGCCTCGCAAGCGCCGGTGATCGCGAGTCACTCCTCGTGCCGCGCGGTCTTCGACCACCCGCGCAACCTGACCGACGACATGCTGCGCGCGCTGGCGGCCAAGGGCGGCGTGGTGATGATCAACTACTACCCGGGCTACACCGACCCGGACGCGGCCGTGAAGATCGCCGACTGGTTCACGCGCCACGGCGCCGAGCTCGCGGCGCTGCGTGACTCGTCGGGCGGTGACTTCCGGAAGCTGGGCGACGGCATGAAGCAGATCGCGGCCAAGGACCCGGTGCCGCAGGGGTCGCTCGAGAAGCTGCTCGACCACTTCGACCACGCGCTGCGCGTGGCGGGTGAGGACCACGTGGGCCTGGGCTCGGACTTCGACGGCGTGGTCAGCTTCCCGGTCGGGCTCGACGAGGTGAACCTGCTGCCCAACATCACCCAGGGCCTGCTCCGGCGCGGCTGGTCGGAGGCGGTCGTGACCAAGGTGCTGGGCGAGAACCTGCTGCGCACGATGCGCGAGGTGGAGCTGGAGGCGGAACGCGAGCGGGAGCGTGGCTCGGACGTCAGACCCGAACCCGCAGCACCCCCGAGCCCGCAATGAGTCCCTGCTTCAAGGCGCGCAGGGCCTCGTTGGCCTGTGCGAACGCGAACACCGTGGTCTCGGGGCGCAGCGGAATGCGCGCGGCCAGCTCCAGCAGCTCGCGCCCGTCGGCGCGAGTGTTGGCGGTCACGCTGGTGAGTGAGCGCTCCTCGAACAGGTGTTTCTGGTAGTCGAGCGCGGGCACCGCGCTCATGTGGATGCCGGCGCAGGCGAGCGTGGCGCCGGGCGCGAGCGCCTCGAGCGCCGGCGGCACGAGCGTCCCCACCGGCGCGAAATTCACCGCGGCGCCGAGCTTCTCGGGCGGACGCTCGCCCAGGTCGCCGGCCCACTCGGCTCCGAGCCGCAGCGCCAGCGCGCGGTGCGTCGCCTCGCGAGTCACGACGAACACGCGCACGCCCCAGTGTCTGGCGACCTGCAGGGCGATGTGCGCCGACGAGCCGAAGCCGTACAGGCCGAGCGTGCCGCCGGGCCGCACGCCGCTGCGCCGGAGCGCGCGGTAGCCGATGATGCCCGCGCACAAGAGCGGCGCGGCCGCCTGGTCGGCGAGTGACTCGGGCAGCGCGTAGGCGAAGTCCTCGGGCACGCGCACGCGCTCGGCGTAGCCCCCGTGCTCGTCCCAGCCGGTGAAGCGCGGGTCGCGGCACAGGTTCTCGGCGCCCGCGCGGCACTGCGCGCACACTCCGCACGCGCGCCACAGCCAGGCCACGCCCACGCGCGCGCCCGCTGCGAAGCGGTGCGCGCCGGCGCCGCGCGCGCAGACCCGGCCCACGATCTGGTGACCGGGCACGATCGCCGGGCGCTTTCTCGCGAGCTCGCCCTCGGCCACGTGCAGGTCGGTGCGACACACGCCGCACACGTCGACCTCGACCACGATCTCGCCCGGGCCCGGCTCGGGCTCGGGCAGATCGCGGCGCGCCAGCGGGCTGGTCTCGATCGGGCCCGGCTGCTCGACGACCCACGCGCGCATCGCGGGCAGATCCTACACTCGCGCGCGTTGAACGTTCTGTTGTTCGACGCGAAAGACGAGACGGCGCCCGGCCGCGTGCGGGTCGACGGGCGGCGCCTGCGCCACGCGCGCGAGATACTTCGCGCGCAGCCCGGCGACGAGCTCGTGGTGGGCCGGCTGGGCGGCCGGCTGGGCCGCGGGCGCGTGGCCGCGATCGACGCGCAGGCGCTCGAGCTCGAGGTCACGCTCGACCGGGAGCCTCCGCCGCCCCACCCCGCCGCGCTGGCGCTCGCGCTGCCGCGCCCGCCCAGCGTGCGCAAGGTCTTGCAGCAGGGCGCGGCGCTGGGCGTGAAACGCTTCCTGTTCTTCGCCAGCGCGCGCGTCGAGAAGAGTTACTGGCAGAGCTCGGCGCTGCGGCCCGAAGCGCTGCACGAGCAGCTCACACTGGGCCTCGAGCAAGCGGTCGACACGCTCGTGCCCACGGTCGAGCACGAGCGCAGCTTCCGCCGCTTCGCCGCCGAGACACTGCCCGCGTTCGCCGCCGGAGTTCCGGTGCTCGCCGCGCACCCGGGTCATGCGCCGGCGGCGCCCGTCCCGGCGGGCCGCTGCGTGCTGGTGGTCGGTCCCGAGGGCGGCTTCCTCGACGGCGAGCTCGAGGCGCTCGTCCTTGCCGGCGCGCAGCGGGTCGGGCTCGGCCCGCGCGTGCTGCGCGTGGAGACCGCGGTGGTGGCGCTGTTGTCGAAGCTCGCGGATTGACACCGAAAGTCCCCGTTGGGATAGTCGCCCGCCTATGGATCTCATGGAGAAGATCGTCGCGCTCTGCCTGAACCGCGGCTTCATCTACCCCTCCAGCGAGATCTACGGCGGAATCGCCGG
>DATKAO010000208.1 GCA_035498015.1 Myxococcota bacterium | reverse complement strand
TCAGCGCTTCTTGGATCCCCGCGCGCGCTTCGGGGCGGCAGCCTTCTTGCGCCCCTTCGTGCGCCGGGCGCGGCCCAGGCCCAGCGGGCGAAGCACCGCCGCCCAGTCGTCGAGCGCGTCCTCGTGTCCCAGGACGAGCTGCACGCAGAACTGCGAGTAACCCGCATCGCGCAGCGCCGCGACGCGTTCGGTGAGCTCGGGCGCCGTCGCGGTGAAGGTGAAGGCCGAGACCAGCTCCTTGCTGTAGAGCGGCTTCTCCTCGGGGCGCAGGAACATCAGGTGACCGCGGTGCAGCGTGAGATAGCGAGCGTCGGCCGGCGTGTAGCTCTCGTGCAGCTTGCGGTAGCGCTCGAGCACCTCCGAGAGGAACGGCGGCAGGTCGCCCATGACCTCGCCGAGCTGCCCGCGCTCGACCAGGTCGTGCAGGAACGCCGCCGCCAACGGGGCCGCCTGCGCCAGCGGACGCCGGCCGTTCGCGGCTTCACCCTTGCGCAGCACGCAGCCCAGGGTGAACAGCGTGCTGTAGAGCGAGTCACTGCGGCCTGCGTTGCGCCAGGCCTGCTGCATGCCTTGGAGCGCGCCGATGCCCGCCGGCACGCCACCCGCGAACATGAGCCAGCCGGCGCCGAGCTTCGCGGTGAGCGCGCGCGCCTTGGGGCCGAAGGCCGAGACGTGCAGCGGGATCGGCTTGTCGATGCGGATCAGCCCGAGCTCGGGATTGAGGAAGCGCACCTTGTGCACGCCGTCGTCGAGCCGACACTCCACGGTGTCGCCCCGCAGCATGCCCTGCACCACGCCGATGTGGCGCTCCATCTCGGCCAGCGGCACCGCGCCCTGACCCATGGTGCGGCGCGCCGTGAAGCCGGTGCCGATGCCGAAGTCGATGCGGCCGGGCGCCAGCTTGGCCAGCGTGGCCAGACCGTTCGCCGACACCGGCGCGATGCGGTTCGAGGGGATCAGCACGCCCGTGCCCAGACGGATGCGGCTCGTCTCGCGCGCGGCCAGCGCCATGCACACGAACACGTCGGGGTTCAGGAGCTGCGTGTCGTAGAACCACGCGTGACTGAAGCCGAGCGCCTCGGCGCGCTTGGCAAAGCGCCAGCTCTCGGTCGTGCTCGCAAAGGCCACCCCGAAATCCATGCCACCTCCCTGCCCGCGCGGATCTGCGTCGGTCAGCGTGGGTAGGGTGCCCACGCGTTCATCGGCTTGGTGCGAATTCTACTTCTTCGCACCTGCCAGGGCGCGCAGCCGGTCGAGCTCGGCGACGACATCGGGCGGGAGCTCGGTGCCGGCGGAGCCGCTCCACGAGAGCAGGGTCATGTCTTCGTAGGCATCGAAGGCGCGCTGGGCGACGGCCGTATGCGGCGCGGTGCGGATGGCGCTCGCGAGATACCAGCTCGCGTCCGACAGCCACGGCGAGGCGCGCACCTGGGCGTCGGTGAGTCCCAGCAGGTAGTAGGTCTCGGCGCGCTCGGCGGTCGGCTGCCCGGGATCTTCGAGCAGCGCGTGCAGGATGCTCGAGGCGAGCAGGTCGTCGGCGAGGCCCGCGCGCGAGAACCCGTACGGACGCGCGCGCCGGCCTGCTTCCACCAGCGCACGCGCGCGCGCGAGCGAAGGCTTCTCGCGCAGCGCCTTGCCCTCGGAGCGCAGCGTCGCCGCCCACGGGCCGAGCTCGCGCCGCACGTCGGGCGCGGTCTCGGGCCGCTTCGCGAGCCGGTCGAGCAGCCGCGCCGCGCGCTCGGGATCGCGCTTCACCCGCACCGCGACGATCAGATACTCCACGAGGTCGGCGCCGCGAGTCACTTCTCCATCTGCTGGCGGCGGGCTGGTGAGGAGTGACTCATAGAGGTCGAGGCTCTGGTCGAACTGCCGGGTCGCGACCGCCAGACGCGCCCGCTCCGAAGCCGACAGGTCGCCGAGCTTGGCGTCGTTCACCAGCTTCGCGGCGAACGGGGAGTCCTTGTCCGAGGGCAGCCGCGAATGGCAGCCGACGCACGACTCGGTGAGGTGGAGCGCCACGAAGCGCGCATCGACGTAGCGGCCCGACGCGAAGCGCGCGGAAGCGCGCCGAGCGTCGTCGGCCAGCACGCTGCCGCGCGCGGCCAGGTCCTTGTCCGCGCCGCCCGCGTGCGCCGCCAGCGCATCGGCGCGCTCGGCGATGCGCGCCAGCTGGCCCCGCACCACCTCGCGCTCCCCCGGCGCCTCGAAGCGTTCCTCCGACAGGCAGCGCGGCAATATCTCGGACAGCGCCGCGAAGATCTCGCGCATCGTAGCGCGCGTCGCGTCGTCGGGCGCCTGCCCCTGGGCGCGCGCGAGCGGCGCACACGCGAGCGACAGCGCGAGGCAATAAGTCACAGACCGGATGGCCATCGATCACCCCCCGGCAGATCTCATAGCACTTCGCGCCCGGAACAGCCGAGCGAAGGCGCAGTGAGCGGCAGGCGGACGTGGGTCAATCGAACAGCGGCCCGGTCCCCTTGCCCTCGCAGGCGTCGCGCAGGCGGAACATCAGCTCGCCCCAGGTCGTGTTGCACAGGCGGTAGCCGCCGTCGAGCGAGCGCCAGTCGCGGTGCGAGAGGCGCACGCGCGTGCGCTTCTCGCCCTCGGGAATCAGCTGCACGTCGATCGTGGTCCCGATCCACTCGGAGGGCATGTTCGGCCCCTCGATGCCGGTCCACTGCACGCGGCTCGGGGCGATCAGCTCGTCAATGTGGAAGTGGAACAGCACCGAGCGGTTGCCGAAGCCGAAGATGTTGACCTCGCCGCGCTCGCCCGCGATCCGGCAGTCACTGGTCCACCACGACGCCAGCCCCCGGGGCGTGATCCAGGCGTCGAAGACCGACTGGATGGGTGACTCGATGGTGATTTCGTGGAGGCTGTCGGCCACGTGTGCGCTCACGCCGTCTCGGTGAGCTGGCTCAGCAGCTCGTGGAGACTCACTTCGGACCAGGCTTCGGCGATGCGCCCGTTCGCGATCCGGTAGATGTGGTTGCCGGTCCAGGAGACTTCGCGCCCGGTGGCCGGAATGCCCATGAACTCGCCGGCGTGGACGCCGGTCGCACGGTGGCGCTCGACGACCCGGTCGCCCTCGACGATCTGGTCCTCGAGCTCGACGCGCACGTTCGCGAACGCGTCGAACACCATGCGCCCGATGTTCTTCTGCGGCGCGCGCCCGCCACCCAGGTCGGAGCCGGCGAAGTGCAGCACCGAGTCCTCGGCCCAGGTGTCGTCGACCGCTGCCAGGTTCGCGCGGTTCTTGAAGTCGAGCAGAAAGCGGCGCGCCGGCCGGACCTTGGCGTCCCGGAGATACTCCGCGATCGGCACCCAGTAGTGGTCGCGCCAGGCATCGGCGGTCTGCCGCAGCTTGCTCTCGGGTACACCGGAGAGCGTCAGCTGCACGTGGGTGCCGCGCCCTTCGCTCAGCGCGTGGAAGCTGAGCTGCAGCTGCGCGTAGTGTCCCTCGGGCCAGTCCGAATCGCGCCAGCTCTGGCAGAGCCGGCGGTCGGGCACGAGCTCGCGGAAGGTCGCAGTGACCGCGCCGTCGAACAGCCAGACCCGGCCACCGACGCGCGCGTCGATCTCCGCACGCTCACCCGACATGGCGCTGTGAGTGCGGGCGTCGGTGAAGACCAGGAACACCTCTCCCGGAGGCACCGCGAAGAAGGCGTCTTGAGTGATCGTTCCGACTTCCATACCGACCCGCAGTGTGTGCGCTTCGCGGCCGGTACCTGCCAGCACGTGGCGTTCCGATCTCTATGCCGAGCGTCCAGCCACGGTCTTGCCAGTCACCCTCGGGCGCAGCTTGGTCGGGGCGTATCCCATCTCGCGCAGGAACGCCCGGCTGAACGCGGCCTCGGAGCCGTAGCCCACCTCGGCGGCCACGCGCGCCAGCTTCGGCCGCTTGGGGTCTTCGAGCAACGAAGCCGCCGCCAGCATGCGCAGCCGCGCGATGTAGGCGTGCACCGAGGTGCCGACGAGCGAACGGAAGCGGGTCGCGAGTGAGGTGCGAGACATCGAGGCCAGCGAAGCCAGTCCGGCCAGCGTCCAGCGCCGTGCGGGCGCCTCGTGGATCGCGAGCAGCACACGCGAGATCTGCGGGTCGTGCAGCGCGCCGAGCCACCCCGCCTGCCCCGGCGCGAGTGTCTTCACGTAGCTGCGCACCGCCTCGACCACCAGGATCTCCGCCAGGCGCGCGAGCACCGCCTCGGTGGCCTGGCCGCCGGCGCGCATCTCGCGCTCCGCCAGCGACAGGATGGGCTCGAGCGACGCCGTCTCGGCGCGGCGCAGGTGAATCACCTTCGGAAGGAACGAGAGCAGCGGATCGTTGCACTGCGCCGGGCACGCGAATCCCGCGCAGATCATCTCGGTGACCGCGCCGCCGTTGCCGCCGAAGCCCAGCACCCAGGGGCTGGCCGGCTGCTGGGCCGCGAGCTGCTCGCCCACGGGGACGATCGGAGTGTCTCGCTCGTCCATCACGTCGTGCGCCGTGCCGTGCGGAACCATCACGAAGTCACCCGCCTCGAGCGCGAGCGGTTGCTCTCCGTGCACGCGGATCCACGCGCGGCCCGAGCGCACGGCGTGGATCTGCACGGCACGCGCTTCTGCGAGGCCTACGCCCCACGGCGCGCGGTTCGTGCAATGGGCGCAATACAGCGTCTTCGAAAAACGGAATCTCGACAGGGCCGTCTCCAGGACGTCCATTCGTGGGTCACCTCGGTCGCATGCGGCGAGTCTTCGGCGCAGCGAGTCAGGGAGGGAGCCGAAAGCGGCAGGGACAATGCCATATTCTGTCCCGCGCGCGAGGGGTCCCGGTGTGGCCGGCGAAAGCCCGGCCGGAGCATGAGATAATCGCCCCAGGAGGGAAGCGAATGCTCTCGAAGCTCGACGACTACCCGGTCCACCAGACGGCCGAGCCGATCGCGGTGCCCGCGACGACGGACCGCAACGCCTACGACCGCTTCTGGTTCAACGGCTACACCGCCGACGGTGAGTTCTACTTCGGCATCGGCGCGGCGATCTATCCCAATCTCGGCATCATGGATTGCGGCTTCAGCATCGTGCGCGACGGCGTGCAGCACGCCTTCCACGCCTCGCGCCGCGCGCCGCGCGAGCCCAGTCAGATCGAGGTCGGGCCGTTCCGCATCGAGATACTCGAGCCGTTGAAGTCACTGCGCGTGGTGCTCGCGCCCAACGAGACCGGCATCTCGGCGGACCTCACGTGGATCCCGCGCACGTCGAGCTTCGCCGAGGGCTACCAGTACCTGCGCCGGCGCCGCGGCACCATGCAGGCCACACGCTTCAACCAGTTCGGCTACTGGCAGGGCCAGATCCAGACACCGGGGCAGACGGTCGCGGTCGACCCACGCCGCGTGTACGGCACCAAGGACCGCTCGTGGGGCATCCGTCCGGTCGGCGACCCCGACCTGGGCGGCGCGCCGCCGGGCCCGTTCGAGCTGGGCGGCATCTTCTTCCTGTGGGCACCGCTGCACTGGAAGCACCGCTGCACGCACGCCGGCATCTTCGAGAACAACCAAGGCGTGCGCTGGCACTGGGACGGCATGGTCGTGCCGACTTACGAGGACCCCGCGAAGATCCCGCTGGTCGACGACCCGGGACTCACTCCGCTGCTCTACGTCGACCACCAGATCGAGTACGTGCCCGGCACGCGCCGCGCGCGGCGCGCCCTGATCACCAAGGTCGAGGTCGGCGGGCGCAAGAACGAGATCGAGCTCACGCCGCTGCAGTGCTTCCGCATGAAGGGCATCGGCTACCAGCACCCGGTCTGGGGCCACGGCAAGTGGAAGGGCGAGCTGGCCATGGCCGGTGAGTCGTGGAAGACCAGCGAGCTCGACGAGAACGCGCTCGAGAACCAGCACATCCAGCAGGTCATGCGGGCGCGCTGCGGCTCGGACGAGGGCGTCGGGGTGCTGGAGCAGATCGCGATCGGGCCTCACCCGAAATACGGGCTCAAGGGCTTCCTCGACCCGGCGTGACTGACTAGCGTTTCGCGCAGCGGCCGATGCCGCCCGTGACCGGGCAGAGATAGACCTGGTCGGCGAGCCAGGCATCGGCCGCGCGCCGCTCCTGCGACGCGGGGGCGTGCGCGAACTCGCGCCGCACGAGATAGAGCGCCTCGTGCCCGCGAATCACCTTCAGGAGCACGAGTGACCCTCCTGCGCAGGTGACCGCGGCATAGGCCACGTCGTTCCCGTCCTCGCTGCCGGCGCTGGGGCCGTCACTGTGCGTCGAGCTGCAGGTCTTCGCGATGCGGATGACCTCGGCCTGCGCCGCGTCGGCAGGCTCGGTCTCCTGACGGCCGAACAGCACGAACTCCGACAGCACGTCCTTGGGATGCCGGACCTCGCGAGCCACCGGCGACCACTCGGCGAGCGTACCCTCGCGGGTGTGCTCGTCGGTCACTTGCGGCCAGGGCGCGTCCGGCGGGTACGCGCCGAGCGCCAGGACCTCGGTGTACGGGTCGTGCAGCGCCTCGCCGGGCACCCCGCCGCCGCCGGCACAGGCCAGAGACACTGCGGCGAGGCCGGCCAGAGCTGCGCGGCGCGTCACCAGGGGTCGTAGCCCTTGAAGGCGTCGGACTGCGTGTCGGCGCCGGTGACTTCGAGCCTCTCCGCCTTCGCGCCCGCGGCCAGCCGCTGGTAGCGATCGAACTGCTCCTGCCGGCCCACGCGCAGACACCGACACTCCTTGGTGTCGGGGTAGACGAAGTAGGTGTTGCCGTTGCGCTCCACGCGCGAGATCTTGCGCGACGGCAGCGAGTTCAGCGCCTGGATCCGCTCGGGCGTGTTCGCCGCCACCGCGCGGAAGCCGGCCGACTCCAGCAGGCTCTCGGTGGTCTGCTGCTTGTAGGTCGCGCAGGCCGCGAGCGCCAGCGCGGCGCACAGACACAAGACGTTTCGGATCGCGGGCAAGGGGACCTCCTTCAGCGGTAGGCGGCGGCCTGGATCTCGTACAGCTCGGAGTACGGCCCGCGCGCGCGCATCAGCGCCTCGTGCGAGCCCACCTCGACCACGCGCGCGCCGTTCATGACCACGATCTGGTCGGCCATGCGCACCGTGCTGAAGCGGTGAGACACCAGGATGGTGATGCGGCCGTCGTCGGAACGGCTGCGCGAGGCGGCGGCGTAGCGCTCGAACAGGGCGTGCTCGGTCTCGGCGTCGAGCGCCGCCGTCGGCTCGTCCAGCACCAGGAGGAGAGGATGCTCGCGCATGAAGCCGCGCGCGAGCGCGAGCTTCTGCCACTGCCCGAACGACAGGTCGACGCCCTCGGGCCAGCTCGGGCCGAGCTGCGTCTCGAGGCCCGCCAGGAGTCTCTCCACCACGTCGGCGGCGCCCGCCCGTTCCACGGCGGCAGTCACTGCCGGCGCGTCGTCGAGCCGCGGCACGTCGCCCAGCCCCACGCTGTGCCGCGCGCGGAACTCGAAGCGGAAGAAGTCCTGGAACGCGCCCGCGAGCCGCTCGCGCCAGCCGTCGGGGGGAATGCGCGCGAGCTCGACGCCGTCGACCAGGATCCGGCCGTGCGTGGGCTGGTAGAGCTGACACAAGAGCTTCACCAGCGTGGTCTTGCCCGCGCCGTTCTCGCCCACGATCGCCACCACGCTGCCCGGCCGCAGCTCGAGGTCGACGTCTTCCAGCACGAGTCTCTCGGTGCCGGGGTAGCGGAACGAGACCTTCTCGAGCCGGATCCCCTCCGAGAGTCGCCCGGGGACGGGCGCATCGGCGTCCTGCACCAGCGACGCCGCGTAGTCCTCGAGCCAGGCCATGCGCTTAGAGCCGTCGAGCCAGATGCCGCGCAGGAAGCCGATCTCACTCACCGCGCCGCCGATGAACCCGGACAGGCGCGAGCCCGCCGTGACCACCAGGACCACGTCGCCCGCCGACGCGCCCAGCCCCGAGGCCACGAACACGACC
>DATKAO010000207.1 GCA_035498015.1 Myxococcota bacterium | reverse complement strand
GTCTCGTTCCCGGCTGCGACCAGGAGCACGAAGAACGACGCGAGCTCCTGGTCGGTGATTCCCTGGCCGTCGATCTGGGCGTGCAGCATCTGACTGGTGAGATCGTCCTTGGGGTTCTTGCGCCGCTCCGCGCCGATCTCGTTCATCAGCGCGACCAGCGCGCCGCCCGCGTTCAGCGCGGCGATGATCGGGCTCGTGCCGGGAGTCACGTACTCCGGATCGCCCAGCCCGAGGATGATGTTGGTCTGGTCGAACACGAACTTTGTCTGACTCTCGGGAATGCCCATCATGTCGCAGATGATCCCGAGCGGGAGCGGGGCCGCGATCTTGGTCACGAAGTCGCACTCGCCCTGCTCGATCACCGCATCGATCAGCCCCTTCGCGCGCCGCTCCACGTCGTGGTGCAGCTTGCCGAGCGCGCGCGGCGTGAAGCCGCGCGACACGATGCCGCGCAGCCGCGCGTGGCGCGGGTCGTCCATGGCGATCATCGAGCCGAAGAACTCGTTCATCTCCGCGGGCAGGTCCGCGATGTTCACGCCCTTGCCCGAGCAGAACAGGTCCGAGCGCCGGCTCGCCGTGACCACGTCGGCATGCCGGGTCACCGACCAGTAGCCGGGCCCGCGCGGCAAGGGGATGTTCGGCGGTGGCTCGAACTCCTTGTGAAAGGCCATGGGCCGCTCGCGGCGCAGCAAGAGGAATGCACCCTCGCGCTCCTCGATCGGCAGGCTCCAGAACGCCGGATCGTCGAAGCGGATCGCGTCTACGCTCGCGGGAAGCTTGGGCTCGAACATGGGGACCTCCTCGGCCCCGTGAGTCTAAGTGCGAGCCGGGTCGATCTCAAACGGCCCGGTTCCGGGCCGCGGCCGCGCGAATCAGCGCCTTCAGCGCTGGCTCGTCGAGCGCGTCGCCCTCGTGGAAGTCGATGGCGCGGCGGGTGTTGCCTTCGAGGCTGGAATTGAAGAGACCCGCGGGGTCGGAAAGTGACGCGCCCCGGGCGAACGTCAGCTTCACGACGCTCTGGTAGGTCTCCCCGGTGCACAGGATGCCGTCGTGCTCCCACACCGGGACTCCACGCCACTTCCACTCCTCGACGACGTCGGGGTCGGCTTCGTGAATCAGCGCGCGAATCCGGGCGAGCAGCTTGCCCCGCCAGTCAGCGAGCTCGCGGATGCGCGCGTCGATCATGCGCGACGGAGACTCGCGCTTCCCCGACCCGCTCGTCTTCTTCATGCCCGGAATCCTAGATCAGCGGCGGCAGTCCCAGTGGTCCTCGTGTCGCCAGCAGTCACGTCCCCCGCCCGGGTCATGATCGTAGATCACGACGTTGGGGTCATGGTGATGTTCCGGAACGGGCACGGGCACGGGGAAACAGGCCACCGTTCCGAGCGCCAGGGCGCACGAGATCGTGAGGATGGTTCGCATGGGCTCGCCTCCTTGCTGGGTCGGAGACGAGCAAGCGGCGGGCCAGCCCGCGCGGGAGCTCCAGGGGACGCAGCGCCCCGCGCGGCTCTCGTGAAGACGGCTTGTAGAATCGAGCGGGCTGCGCTGGCGCTCACTCTCTCACGTCATTGAAGCGGCCCGGCGCAACGGACGAAGAGCGACCATTTCGCGTGCTTCGCGTCCACCTTGAACACCTCGAACCCGGCGGCGCCGATCCAGGCCACCGACAGCCTGACGGACTGACTCTGTTTCAGGGCGAGCTTGGTGTCGCTGGGCTGGCGCTCGTGGGACCGCCTGCGTTGAAGATCAGCCCTCGAGGCCATCGCCCAGCGCTCCGCTGGCCGTGAAGGTCGTGCACCGCGATCGATCGCACACGCATGAGCACTCTTCCGCACTCATCCTACGCGAAGGCGCTCACTCATGTCGGCGTATGCGGCCTCGATCAGCTTCGTGAGCGCCGCGCGATCGACGTTTCGTCCCGGGCCGAGCTTCACATGACGCATGAATTTGCCGGTGCCTTCCAGGAGACACTCCGGGTCGGCAAGCTCCGCCCCGCGAAAGAACCCGACGTCGACGTGTGCCCGGAACGCGTTCACGTAGCCGAACGCCGCATCGGAGACACACGCCGTGGGATGGCCGTCGTGCAACAGCTCCCGCACGTCGTCCCCACAGGCGCGCATGCACTCGAACCAGGTCCTGGCGATCCGGCCCAGCTCATCCGGATGCGCTCGCAGCCAGTCCTCGACCGCGGGGTCGTGCCGCGCTGCCGTGGGAAATCGCAAGAGCTGACCCAAGGGAGACCTCTCGGGTAGAGTACCCGGGTGAGAGTCCTGGTCACCGGCGGGAATCGCTACATCGGGCTCGACCTCGTGTTCGAGCTGGCCCGGCGCGGTCACGAGGTGACCGTGATCAACAGTCACCTCGCGCCCCTGCCCCCGGGTGCGCATCGCATCCACGCGGACCGGCGCGTGCCCGGCGAGCTCGAGCGCGCGCTCGAGAGCCACCGCGACGCGTTCGACGTGATATTCGACAACACGGCCTACGTGCCGGCCGACGTCGTGCCCATGCTCGAGCTGTTCCGCGGGCGCGTGGCGCACTACGTGTTCACGAGCTCGCAGGCCGTGTACCGGCGCAGCTTCGTCCAGCCGATCCGCGAAGACTTCCGCCGCCACGCGCCGGACGACCCGGACCCGCGCAAGGCCTACGGCGTGGGCAAGGTGCAGTGCGAAGACCTTCTGCTCGGGGAATGGCGCGCGAGCCGCTTTCCCGCGACGTGTCTCCGCGTGGGTCACACCCTGGGACCCCGCAGCCCCCAGGCGACGCGCGACCCCGCCTTCTTCGCCCGGCTCGAGTCAGGGCGGCCGATCCTGATTCCGGGTGACGGCTTCGCGGCGCTCCAGCTCGTGCACATCCAGGACGTCGCGCGCTTCATGGCGGCGCTCGTCGGCAACGAGAAGGCCTTGGGCGAGTGTTACAACGTGTCGGGTGGGGAAGTCACCAGCATCGTCGGCGTCGTGCATCTCATCGCGCGCGCGATGGGCGTGAAGCCGATCCTCGTCGAGGTCCCGATGGACCTCGCGCGCAAGCAGCGCCCGCCGCTGGTGCACTGGGGCGAGGCGCTCACCGGCTCGGCGCTGCTGTCGATCGAGAAAGGCCTGCGCGACGTCGACTGGACGCCGCGCTTCTCGATCGAGGACGGCTACCGTGACTCGTACGAGTGGTATCGGCGCGAGGGGCGCGCGCAGTATACGTTCGACTTCGCGGCGGACGACGCGCTCTTGGCCGAGCTCGGACGCGCCGGCTGACTCAGTCGACCAGGAACTCGCCCAGGAGCTCGCGGAGCGCCGCCATCTCGGCCGCGACGCGCTGGGCCGTACCCAAGGCCACGCGCGACACTCCGCGGTTCTCCTGCGCCGAGCGATCGACGGTCGCGACGACCACGCGCGCGGCGCCGGCGATGCCGGCCGCGTCCTCGACCGAGCTGGAGAGCCGCCCCGCCACCGCCGTCAGCTCTTCGAGGGCACGGGCCGAGCGCCCGCTGGCGTCGGCCGCGCTCGCCACCGCGTGCGCGATCGCATCGGTGCGTCCGACCACCTGGGAGAGATTCGAGGCGATGTCCGCGCTGGTGGAGGTCTGCTGCTCGACGGCAGTCACCACGCTGCGCGTGTTCTCCTGCATCTGATCGATCAGCGCCATGATGCGCTGGATCGCCTCGAAGGCGGAGCGCGACGCCGACTGGACGGACGAGATGCGCGTGTCGATATCCTGCGTGGCGAGCGCCGTCTGGCGCGCGAGATCCTTCACCTCGTTGGCCACCACGGCAAAGCCGCGTCCCGCCTCGCCTGCGCTCGCCGCCTCGATGCGCGCATTCAAGGCCAGCAGGTTGGTCTGGTCCGCGATCTCGCTGATCAGACCGACGACGTTGCCGATCTCGTGGACCGAGTCGTTCAGCGCCTCGAACGCGCCGGTGGTCTGCCGCACGCTGCTCCCGGCGTTCTCCGCGATGGTCGCGGAGTGACTCGAGCTCTTCGACACGTCGGCCAGCGACGCCGAGAGCTCCTCGACCGCGGCCGAGACGGAGCGGATCAGCTCGTTCACCGAATCCACGTCCGCGCGCGCCGCCTCCATCTCTGCGCGCACGGTGCGTGAGCCCGTCGCCAGCTCGCGCACCCCGTCGCTCGCCTGCGCGGCGGCCGCAGCCGCCGTCGACAGGCTCTGCGCCGCGCGCTCGACCTCGCGATCCATGACCTGCGAGCTGTCACTCAGCTCCGTCGAGCTGCGGTCGATCGTCTGCGCGACCGGCTCGAGCTCGGCGACCGAGCGCGCGAGCGTCTCGACCGTGCCCTTGACCCGGCCGACCAGGCCGCGCAGCGACTTCGCCAGGCCCCCCAGCGCGCGAGTGGCGCGCAGGATCTCGCTCGAGCGACCGTCGTCCTGCCGCGCGTTCTCTGCAGTCGCATCTTCGCCGACCAGCGTCGCGGCGAGCCGGACCGCTTCCGCCAGGGGGCCGGTGATGTTGGCGGCGATGCGATAGGCGAGGCCCGCCGAGGCGGCGAGCGCGGCCACCACGAAGAGCAGCGCCAGCGCGCGCTCGCGCTCCAGGCTCGCGCTGCGCGCGTCGAGCAGCTTCGACAGCTCCGACGCCGCCACCCCCCACAAGCTCTGACTCGCGTCGAGCGCCCGGGTCGCCGCCGCCGACACGTCTGCACGCAGAGCCCCCGCATCGCGCGCCGCGGTGAGCTGCCGCGAGCTGGCGAGCAGGCCGAGCAGCGACATGCCGTGGCTCTCCAGCGCGGGTGGCAGCAGCCGCTGCAGCGACTCACTCGTGCCGTAGAAGCTTGCGTCGGAGCGGAGCGCCGTTCGCCCGCTGGCCGCCGCGTGCTCCAGGTCGTTCGCCTGGATCAGCGCCGCCAGCGTGTACACCTCGATGCGGTCGCCGTCGTCGAGCGGCCGACCCGACGGCGCGGTGCCGCTCTTCGCCAGCAGGCCGTCGAGGTGCTGCATGCTCTGCGGGATCACCACCGTGGTCAGGTCCATGAGGTAGTAGGAGTCGAGATCCGGGTCGAGGATCAGGGCGGAGCTGTCGCCCACGTGAGAGATCAGCGCGAGAACCCGTGCCCCCAGCTCGCTCAGCTTGGCGTCGCGGTCGAAGCCGGAGTCTCCCCCGGAGGCCGAGATCTCCCGCCAGGCCGCCTCGAGCTTCCCGAGCTCGAGATCGTCCTTCTCGTGAGCGGCGAGTGACTCCGCCGTGGTCTCGAGGCGCTCGCCCAGCTCCGCCTGCAGCGACTCCAGCGCCTGGAAGCTGGCATCGACCACCGCGGCGGCCTCGCGCTCCGCGCCCGAGCGAACGCGCGAGAGCGCGGCGTAGCTCACCAGCGCGACCTGCATGTCCACCAGTGGCTTCTGGTAGCGCAGCCCCGCCTGCTCGAGCCGCGCGATCGAGATGTCGTGCGTCAGGTTCCGGCTCAGCAGCACGAGTGACAGGGTGGTCGGGAAGAGAAACGACGCGCCCATGAGCAGAAGCATCCGCCCGACGGACATCTGCCCCAGTCGCATCTTGCCTCTCCCCCGAACGGAAGCTCGGTCTACGGTGCTTCGTCCGGATCGAGGTTCGACTCAAACTCGCCGCACCGACACGGCGGCGGTACGCTTCGCCGCAGGAGCTGCCCATGATCCAGGACTACCCGCCGTCGCGGGCGCCGACTTGGCGCCTGGTCACCCAGGAGGCGCTCGGACTGCTGGCGATCGGCGCGCTCTACCCGTTCGGGCTCGTGCAGTCGCAGGCACGGACGCCGCGGCGCCGCGAGCAGCGCACCGTCGTGCTGGTGCACGGCTATCTGTCCAACCGCTCCGCGCTGCTGCCGCTCGCACAGTACCTGCGCTTCCGCGGGCTCGGTCCCGTTCTGTCGTTCGACTACGCGTCGAGCGCGGGGGTCGAGCCCGCCGCGGTGGCCCTGCGCGAGTACTTGCGCTGCCACGTGCGCGGCGGCCGGATCGATCTGGTGTGTCACAGCCTGGGCGGGCTGGTCGCACGCCTGTACCTGCAGGAGCTCGGCGGCGCGCGCCGCGTCGACCGCTGCATCACGCTGGGCACACCGCACGCCGGCACCTACAACGCGTACTGGCTCTGGTCGCGGATCGGGCGCGAGCTGCGGCCCGACTCGGCCCTGCTCGCGCGCCTCGCCGCCTCCAGCCCGGCCGCGGCCTCGGTCGACTTCCTGTCGATCGTGGCCGGCTCCGACAGTCTGGTGATCCCGCGCGTCTTCGCGCGCCACGAGCGCGAGATCCACGTCCCCGACGTCGGCCACCTCGCGCTGCTGTTCGCGCCCGCCGTCCTGCGCCGGGTCGCAGAGCACCTGCGCGAGTCCCCGAGCCCGTGCGAGCGTCTGGCGCGATGAGTGAGTCGAGCTCGCGAGCCCGGACTCCCCTGCGCTTCGGCATCCTCGGCGCGGCGCGCATCGCGCCGATGGCGTTGACCCGTCCGGCGAAGAGCGTGGCGGAGGCGGAAGTCCTGGCGGTCGCGGCGCGCGACCCCGCGAAGGCGCGCGCTTTCGCGGCCAAGCACGGCATCCCCCGCGTGCACGACTCCTACGAAGCCTTGCTCGCCGATCCCGAGCTCGACGCGATCTACAACCCGCTTCCCAACGGCTTGCACTGTGAGTGGACGATCCGCGCGCTGCGTGCCGGCAAGCACGTGCTGTGCGAGAAGCCGATCGCCTCGAACGCCGCCCAGGCGCAGCAGATGGCCGACGTCGCGCGCGAGACCGGGCGCGTGCTCGTCGAGGCCTTCCACTGGCGCTACCACCCGCTCGCCCAGCGTGTGAAGCAGCTGCTCGCCGACGGCGCCATCGGCGCGCCGCGCCACTATGAGGCGGTGCTCGCCATTCCGCTCGGCTTCATGCGGAACGACATCCGCTGGAGCTGGGAGCTCGCGGGTGGCGCGCTGATGGACGCCGGCTGTTACACGGTCTCGATGGTGCGCCACCTCTCCGAAGCAGAGCCCGAGGTCGTGAGCGCGCAGGCGCTGCTCTGGTCGCCGCAAGTGGACCGCCGCATGGACGCGAAGCTGCGCTTCGCCGACCGGCGCAGCGCCGCGATCATCGCGTCGATGTGGTCCCGTACCCTGCTCAAGATGGCGCTGCGCGTCGAGGGAGAGCGCGGGGAGATCCGCGTCTTCAACCCGATCGCACCGCACTTCTACCACCGACTCAGTGTCCGCACGCCCAAGGGCAAGACGGTCGAGCATGTGGCGGGCGAGCCGACTTACACCTGCCAGCTGCGCGCCTTCATCGACCACGTGCGCAACGGCACGCCGGTCCCGACCGGCCCGGACGACGCCGTCGCGAACATGCGCGTGATCGACGCCGTGTATCGCGCCGCCGGACTCCAGCCGCGGGCGACCTGACTCTCCACGGCCGGGGCGACGCGGCCGGGCGGCGAGAGTAGAGTCCGGACATGAAGAATCGCGAGCTGATCGAGCGGCTTCGAGAGCTGCCGGACGAGGCCGACGTCCGGATCTGTGGCGAGAACCTGGACGAGCGAGCCCTCGCCGTCGACTTCTTCATGCCGGGCAACGCGGTGCGGATCTGGATAGACGAGCGCGACCGCGAACGCGAGGACTGACTCGGTCTCGGAGCCCTGCGCTCCCCGCAGCCGAGGTAGACTCGTCCAACCGTGACCACCCCCGCGTCGAGTGCGATCCGGATCGACCCCGCCACCGGACGGAAGTCCTTTGCGACGCGTGCGGCGAAGGCGAGCGACCGCATCGTGGGCAAGGGCTACTCGGTGCAGACCGACGCATCGCTCACGACGCTGCCCGAGCTCCCGCCCGGCGCCGTGTTCAACGCCGAAGAGCAGGCGAAATACCGCGCGTTCAAGGAGGTGCGGCGCGGCGCGGCGGACTACATGGCCATGGAGGGCGAGTTCGCCCGGTACCTCGACGACGTCTACTCCGCGCCGCCGGTGCCGCGAGAAGCGCTCGAGGACGAGTGCGAGGTCGTCGTGGTCGGCGCCGGGCTGGCGGGGCTCTTGCTCTGGCACAAGCTCCAAGGCGCGGGCTTCACGGACGTGCGCTTCTGCGAGAAGGGCGGCGACGTCGGCGGCACCTGGTACTGGAACCGCTACCCGGGCATCGCCTGCGACGTGGAGGCCTACAGCTATCTGCCGCTGCTCGAGGAGATGGAATACATCCCGAGCATGAAGTTCGCGTCGGGCTTCGAGATCCTGGAGTACTGCCAGCGCATGGCCGAGAAGTTCGGCTTCTACGAGCGCTGTCTGTTCCACACCACCGTCCTCGAGACGGTCTGGGACGAGGCGGCCGGGCGCTGGACCGTGATCACCGACCGCGGCGACCGCATGCGCGCGCGCTTCGTGATCCTGGCCAACGGCATCCTGACCAGTCCGAAGCTCGCGCGCATCGAGGGCATGAGCACGTTCCGCGGTGACTCGTTCCACACCTCGCGTTGGGACTACCGCGTGGATCTCACCGGGAAGGTGGTCGGCATCATCGGCACGGGCGCGACGGCCGTGCAGGTGATTCCCGAGATCGCCCGCATCGTGAAGTCACTCTACGTCTTCCAGCGCACGCCCTCGTCGATCGACGTACGCGACCAGCGTGCGACGAGCGAAGAGGAGTACAAGAGCTGGCCCAACGAGCCAGGCTGGGCGCGCGCACGCCGCGCGCGCTTCGCGAAGATCTCCAATGGGCGCACGGCGCTCGAGGCGAATGACGACTACCTGGCCGGCAAGGTGCCCGACTGGAAGGAGCGCAAGCAATACGAGCGCGCGCTCAGCATGGAGGAGCTGCTCGAGAAACAGCTCGACACCAACTTCCGGATCATGGAGCAGATCCGCGCGCGCGTGGATGCGATCGTCCAGGATCCCAAGACGGCGGCGGCGCTGAAGCCCTACTACCCCTGGGGCTGCAAGCGGCCGACTTTCCACGACGAGTTCCTGCCCACCTTCAACCTGCCGCACGTTCACCTGGTCGACACCGCGCCGCGCGGCGTGCAGCGGATCAACGAGAAGGGCGTGGTGCACGACGGCGTGGAGTACGCGCTCGACGTGCTGATCTACGCCACCGGCTTCGAGTGGATGGCGACCTCGACCTTCAACATGATCCGAGGGCGCGAGGGCCGCACGCTCAAAGAGAAGTGGGAGACCGAGGGCACCAAGACCTTCCTCGGGCTGCACAGCGCCGGCTTCCCCAATCTGTTCATCGTCTCGGGTCCGCAGGGAGGCGGCGGCAGCTTCAACTTCACCGACGCGATCGACGCGCACGCCGACTACATCGTGTGGATGCTCGAAACCATGCGCAGCCGCGGCGCGCGCGTCGTCGACGTGAGACCCGAGCCGGAGCTCCAGTACGCGGAGCACTGCCGGCAGGCGGACGTTGCGACCGCGCCGCTCCGTGACTGCCTCTCGTATTACAACGGTCACGGCGACGCCAAGCCTGGCAGCCTCGCGTACTACGGCGGCAACCGCTGGCACAAGTACCGGCGCGAGGCGCAGGAGACACTCGCGCCGTACCTGTTCGGCTAGGGCCAGGAGTCCGAAGCTTCCGCGACCAGGGCCGCGGCGTCTCGCGGCAAGAGCACGCCCGACTCGACCGCGCGCTTGGCCGCGGATTCGAACTCGGTCCGAAACGCGACCTTGTCGCCGTACAGCGCACGCAGCTTGTCGGCGTCGAACGGGCGGCATGACCCGCGCAGGTACGAGAAGATGTCGGGCGCGCGCGGGATCGAGGAGTTGGTGGCGATCGGCACCTCGACCTGCGGCAGGCGGATACCGCCCTTGGCGATGCCGTGGGCGTCTCGAACCACCTGCGGCGGATCGCCGGCGAACTCGAGCTTGGGTTGCCTCGGCGGTGGCGTGCCGTCGGTCAGCCAGCGCTGCATGTGGTGGAAGGCGGCCTCGTAGAGCGGCGTGATCGGGATGCGGTTGATGCCCTCCGGCAGCGGCGGCGCCTTCACGCGATCGCGAAGCAGCTTCTTCTGCCGCTCGCGCGTGACCTGATCCGAGACATGGCAGGTGCCCGCCGACTCCCAGTAACGGAATGTGTCGGTGTCGGGCTGTCGCACCGGGTAGCACGCGATGGCCTCGAGCTCGGAGTTGACCACGAAGACCGGCACGCCCAGATCGTCGCGAAGCTGGTTGCTGCCGCGCAGGCCTTCGCCCGACCGCGGGGGACTCAGGCGATTGAGGTCCACGACGGCGTCACCCACTTGCAGCGGGCTCCCCGAGCCGAAGTAGATCGCGAGGATGAAGCCGTCCAGTGAGCGCTCCAGCGGCTGCACGGCATTGAGGTAGGTTGCGAGCCGTCCCGCCGACTGCGAGGCGCCCAGCGCCACGACCCGCTCCACCTCGAGCCCGCCCATCGGATCGACGGCCTGCCGCGAGCGCTTCGGTCCCACGGCTCGCGCGCCCTGCGTGAAGATGTCGTAAGAGTAGTCGTCGCTCGGGATGACGAGATTGCCGTAGCGCCCCGGGTCCCACGCCGCGAGACCCTGTGGCTCCGGGGGCAGACCCACGATGCCCACCTTCTGCGTCGTCAGGCAGGCCAGCCCGAACCCGCCCTCGAAGAGCTCCAGGCTCTCGGCGCCGAACAGATCGTATCCCGCCGACACGTTGTTCCAGGTCAACACGACCGTGCCATTGAAGCGCGCAGGGTCGGTCGGCCGGTAGATCAAGAGGCGCGTGCGGAACGGAGCCGTGCCGGCAGGTTCCGCCTGCCAGTGACCATCGCGCGTGAGCTCCGCGCCGGTCGCGAGTCGGTAGCGCGTCGCCGTGCCTGTGAGCGCATACTCGGCCTCCGTGTAGCCAAATCGATCGGTTTCGAGCATCGAGGCGGCGAACGGGCGGCCGCGCCCCCCGGTGAGAAGCTCGACGGTCGGCTGCTGCATGTCATCTCCGATTCGGGCGTTGATCGACATCGA
>DATKAO010000206.1 GCA_035498015.1 Myxococcota bacterium | reverse complement strand
CCGGGCGCCCGAGATGGGCGCGCGTTACGGCTTCTTCCAGGCCAAGGACGCGCACAACATCGTCGTGAAGCTCGCGGCCGAGAACGGGCTGATCGGGCTGGCCTCGTTCGCCTGGCTCGCGTGGGCGGTGTTCCGCTGCGGCCGGCGGCTGTGGCGCTCCGACTCGCCGGAATACCAGCTGGGCGCGGTGCTGCTCGCCAGCGGCGCGCACGTGATGGTGGCCAGCCTGTCGACCGATTCGTTCCTCTACGCCAAGCAGATCTCGGCGTATTTCTGGGTGCTGTACGCGCTGTGTGCGCGCGGGTACGTCGAGCGCTTCGCCGTCGCGGAAGCTCCCTTGGCTCAGCCCGTGGCGGGGCCGAGATGGCGCAGGTTCTCCCACAGCACCCCCGCCGCGGCGTCCCAGCCGTAGTGCGTGCGGATCAACTCGCGACCCGCTGCGCCGAGGGCGCGGCGCCGGGCCGGATCGTCGAGCAGCGCCAGCGCGGCGCGCGCGGTCTCGGCCGCGCCGTCCGCCACCAGCGCGTGTACCCCATCCTGCAGGAGGTCGAAGCCTTCGCAGGTGACCCGGCTCGCCACCATCGCGCGGCCCATCGCGAGCGCGGCCTGCAGCTTGTTCTTCATGCCGGTGCCGAAGCGCAGCGGCGAGACGACCACGGTGGCGCGCGCGAGGTACGGGCGCACGTCGGGCACGAAGCCGGTCACGATCACGCGCCGCGCGTCCTGGAGGGCGGTGAGCAGCTCGGGTGGCTCGGGCCCGACGATCACCGCGCGCGCGTCGGGCCGCGCGCGCCAGACCAGCGGCATCACGTCGCGCACCAGGTGCAGCGCGGCGTCTGCGTTGGGCGGGTAGGCGAGATTGCCGAAGAACATCAGCTCGGCGGTCGCCTCCTTCACGTCGGGCGCCACCTGCTCGGCGGAGAAGTACTCGGCGTCGCCGCCGTCGATCACGGTGACGAGCGGCGCGGCGGGCGTTCGTGCGCGCACGGTCGCGAGGTCGGCGCTCGAGTTGAACGAAGCGCAGCCCACCTGCAGCAGCGCCCGCCGCTCGAAGCGGCGCAGCGGGACGAGCGCGACGCGCATCTTGATGCGCTCCCAGGTCGGCAGCATCTCGTCGATCGCGAGCCGCCGCTCGGTGGCGAGCACCGGCGCGTCGACCAGGTCCCAGAGCGTGGAGCGGCGGAACTCGCGCGGCACGTACTGCAGCGTGTCGCGCTCCCAGCAATAGAAGACGGCCGGCGCGTGCGCGCGGGCGAGCGCGCGGGCGCGCGCCTGCGCGGCGGCGAGCACCTCGGGATCGCGGTAGCGCTGGTCGAACAGCGGCAGACCCGAGAGCAGCGTGCGCAACTTGGCCAGCGACGGCACGTCGGTGCGCCGGTAGAACGGCGTCAGCGAGGCGAACACGCCGCGCAAGCTGGGGTGCTCGCGGAAGCGCTCCCACTCCTCGGGCGAGTTGGGCACCACGCCGATCAGGTGCACCGCGGTGCGCGCGGCGAGCCGCTTCAGGAGCTGGAAGGGACGCGGCGTGCCGGCCTCGGGCGGGATGGGAAAGACACCGCCGATCACCGCCACGACGGCCGGGTCGGTCTCGCGCTCGGCCCCCGACAAACTCCGCCTCCCTGCCCGCGGGCGAACGTCGCGGCGGGCCGCGCCCGCGTCAAGTCGGGTGGCGGGCGCGAACGAGGCCGGCCGTGAGCGCGAAGGAGCCGCTGTCGGCCCGGCTGATCTCCTTCGGCAAGCGGCTCACCCGCGCGCTGCTGGACGAGACCAAGCGCACGCGGCGGGAGATCGTCGCGCCCGCCGCGCGCCCGCGCGGCGAGCGGCCGATCTTCGTGATCGGCGTGCACCGTTCCGGCACCACGCTGGTCCGGCTCATCCTCGACAGTCACTCGCGGATCGCCTGTCCGCCCGAATCGTTCTTCCTCCTGCCCGAGAGCCGCCTGCTCGAGGATCGCAAGGCGCTCGAGGGCCTGCAGGCGATGGGCTTCGCACGCGACCACGTGGTCGCGCGCGCGCGCGAGCACGCGGCCTACTTCTTCGAGATGTACGCTGCCAGCCACCAGAAGCCGCGCTGGGCCGACAAGACGCCGTCCTACGTCGACTGCCTCGATTTCATCGAGACCGTGTTCGGGCCGGATTGCCAGTACGTGTTCGTGTACCGCCACGGCCTCGACTCGGCCTGCTCGATCGCGCGCATTCCCGACATCGCCGAAGCCGAGCCGCACGTGGCCGTGTGCGGCGGCGACCGCTTCGCCGGCGCGGCGCGCTACTGGGCGACACAGTGCGGTGTGATGCGCGCCTTCGCCGCGCGCCATCCCGGGCGCGTGCTCGAGCTCTTCTACGAGAAGCTGGTGGCCGACCCGGAGGCCGAGGCGCGCCGGCTGTTCGCGTTCCTCGGCGAGCCATGGGAGCCGCAGGTCCTGCGCTTCCACGAGCAGCCGCACGACCACTGGGCGGGGCTGCAGGACGTGAAGGCCAGCTCGTCGAAGGGCTTCGTGCCCAACGTCGAGCGCTGGCGCGAGGAGCCGCCGGAGCGGATCGCTGCCATGCTCGCCCAGGCCGGCGAGCGGATGCGCGAGCTGGGCTACGAAGCGGGCGCGCGCCCGTAGTCGTCCTCGATCCGGACGACGTCGTCGATCTCCGGGCTCGACACCTCGCAGAGCTCGCAGTCCGACGCGACGGCTTCGAAGCGGTGGCGCCGGCCGGGAACGATCCGCCGGCTCGACCCGGGCGCGAGGTCGGTGACCTCGAGCTGGCCGGCGTCGTTCTCCAGGGTCAGCCGGAGCGTCCCGCGCAGGACGTAGATCGCCTCGTCCTTCTGCCGGTGCAGCTGCAGGGACAGCCGCTTGCCTGCCTTGATCGCCAGGATCTTGCCCAGGTAGCGCGGGGTCTCGGCCCAGATCTCCTCGTGGCCCCAGGGCTTTTCGACACGCCGCGACATCGGCCGCGCAGCGTAGCACGGGGTCCCGGGAGCCGGAACACGGCCGCTCCTGCCGGGTTCCTGCCTGTGTGCAAATGAGGTTTTCTTTGTGCCCCGCGTCTACCCACGTGCGCAGCTCGGGCTCCACTTGGGCGGAGTCCGGGGGGTTGTGCCGGGGGTATACTTGGCACGCTCGTCGCAAGGCTTCTCGCGAGGCCGGTTGCCGGCTCTCCGCCTTCTACCCCCCAGTCGTGCGAGCCCCACCCATGAAGCCCCCGCAGAGAGTCCTGATCGTCGATGACGACACGAGCGCGCGGGAGTGGCTCGCCGCGTTCATGACTTCGCGCGGGCTGGCGCCGATCGCGGTGGGCTCGGGCGAGGAGGCGATCGAGGAGGCCAAGCGCACGGGCCCCGACCTGGTCACGCTGGACCTGGGGCTGCCGGGCATGGACGGCCTCGAGACGCTGCGGACGCTGCGCGCGCACCAGCCGCGGCTGGCCGTGCTGGTGCTCTCCGGGACCGGCGACACCCAGGCGATCGTCGAGTCGGTGCGGCTCGGCGCGGCCGACTTCCTGCGCAAGCCGTGCGGGCCGGAAGAGCTCGACGCCGCGCTCGGCAAGGCGCTGCAGCGCGGCGCCGCGGAGGAGGCCGGCCGCATCGGCTTCGCCGACGGCGGCATCGCCCCGCCGCCGCTGTTCGCGGGCCAGAGCCGCAAGATGCGGCTCGTCGAGAGCATGATCGACCACGTCGCGGACACCGACATCACAGTGCTGATCCGCGGTGAGAGCGGCACCGGCAAGGAGCTCGTCGCGCGCACCATCTGCGCGCGCTCGCGCCGCGCGCGCCGCGCGTTCGTGAAGGTGAACTGCGCCGCGCTGCCCAGCGAGCTCCTCGAGAGCGAGCTGTTCGGCTACGAGAAGGGCGCGTTCACCGGCGCGCAGAAGCGCAAGCTCGGCAAGTTCGAGATCGCCAACGGCGGCACGATC
>DATKAO010000205.1 GCA_035498015.1 Myxococcota bacterium | reverse complement strand
CGCCGAGCCCTGGTGTGACCTGGCCGTGAAGCTGATGCTGAAGTGGCCGAACCTGTATTACTCGACCAGCGCCTTCGCGCCCAAGCACTACCCGAAGGCGATCATCGACTACGCGAACACGCGCGGCGCCGACAAGATCCTTTACGCGGGCTACTTCCCCGCCGGACTCACGCTGGAGCGCATCTTCGGCGACATGCCCCACGTGCCGTTCAAGGCCGCCGTGTGGCCGAAGTTCCTGCGCGAGAACGCCTTGCGGGTGTTCAAGCTCTAGCCCGCGCGCAGCACGAGCAGCGAGATCTCGGGCGGCACGCGGAACCGTACGGGGATGATGCTCGTGCCGATCCCGGGCGACACGAAGAAGTGGCGGCCCTGGTCCACGATCGGGCCGATCGCGAAGCGCTCGCCGTAGATCGAGGGCACGACCGGGCGGCCGAAGAACGGCAGCCAGACCTGGCCGCCGTGCGTGTGGCCCGCGATCCCGAGCACGACGCGCTCGGGGAGACTCGGAAACACGTCCGGGTTGTGGGTCAGCACGAGCACGGGCGCGTCCTCCGGGACGCCGGCGAGCGCGCGCTGCACGTCGTGGAGCGAGGTCCACAAGTCACTCACCCCGGCCAGCCAGAAGGCGCAGCCGCCGCGCGCGAGCCGAACGGCCGAGTCATTCAGCACCGGGATGCCGTTCGAGGTCAACGCCCGCTCGACGCGCGGCGCGCCCACCCAGCCGTCGTGGTTGCCGAGCACCGCGAAGCGGCCCAGCGGCGCATCGAGGCCCGCCAGCCGCGGCGCGATCGCCTCGGGCGGCACGAAGTGCCAGGCGCCGCCGTCCCGCACCACGTAGTCGCCGGCGAAGAGCACGAGGTCGGGTCGCGCGGCCCGAGTCAGCTCGCCCACGCGCGTCAGGCTCTCGAGCCCGTGGAAGGGCGAGCCGACGTGCAGGTCGGAGATCACCGCGACGCGCAGGCCGTCGCAGGCCGCGGGCCAGCGCGGCAAGGTGAGCTCGTACTCACGCAGCGCGAGACCCGCCGGCTCCCACCAGAATCCCCACAGCCCGACTGCCGCGACGGCCGCGAACAGAACGGCAGAGAGGACGCTGGCGGCTCGAAGCACCCCGAGGTTGTAGCCGCTAGCCGGCCTGCACGCAGTCCCTCAAGCCGTCGAGGATCCGCCGCCAGCCCGGAGTCACGGCCGCGCGCGTCTTCGGCGAGGCGTCGAGCCGATCGTGGGTCACGCGCAGGAGGCAGCCGTTCGCGCGCTCCTCGATCTCCCAGGTGACTCGGCTGGCCGGCTCGGGCGCGAGCTCCGGCTGCCACAGCGAGCGCCAGGTCGTGACCAGCTTCCACGGCGGATCGATCTCGACGATCTCGCCGTCGGCCATGGTGTTTCCGCTCGTACCGTTCCACTCGATCTTCGCGCCGCGGCGGAACTCGGAGCGCACGGCCGAGTCGAAGAAGTAGCGGCGCGTCCAGTCGGGGCTGGTGATCGCCTCCCAGATCTTCTCCGGCGTGCTCTTGATCTCGACCTCCAGCACCAGGGCGGGCAGGCTCATCGGGGCTCCTCCTTCTCTTCGAGCGCGCGCCGCAGCTCGAGCAGCCGGCGCGCGCGCTGGGCCGCGAATTTCGAGATCCAACGCTCGTGGATCTCGACCAGCGGCACGGGGTTCAGGTAGTGGTGTTTCTCGCGGCCGGCCCAGCGACTCACGACGAGCCCGGCAGCTTCGAGCAGCGCCAGGTGTTTCGAGACCGCCTGGCGCGTCATGTCGAGCGGCTCGGCGAGCTCGGACAGCGTCGCGCCCGGCTCGGCATGCAGCCGATCGAGCAGCCGCCGCCGGGTCTCGTCGGCCAGCGCGCGAAACACGTCGTCCACGCCTGCGATGTTATGCAACTCATCGGTTGCATGTCAATCGGCGTAGAATCGCAGCCATGAACGACGCGACCTATTACCGCGACCACTGGCTCGAGATCGAGCCCCAACGCCTCGAGGCCTACGAGCAGATGTTCGAGTGGCGGCCGCAGAACGCGCCGCTGCTCGAGCCGGCGCAGCTCGCGGCCGGCCAGGTGGTGGTCGACTACGGCTGCGGGCCGGGCGGGCTCGCGGTCGAGCTCGCGCGGCGCGTCGCGCCGGGCGGGCGCGTGCACGGCGTGGACCTGAACGCGGCGTTCCTGGAGCGCGCGGCGGCGCGCGCGCGGCGCGAGGGCGTCGAGTCACTTCTCTCCTTCCACCGCACCGAGGGCGAGAAGCTCCCGCTCGAGTCACGATTCGCCGACCGGCTCGTGTGCAAGAACGTGATGGAGTACGTGCCCGACGTGGCCGCCACGCTGTCCGAGTTCCGGCGCGTGCTGCGGCCGGGTGGGCTCGCGCACGTGATCGACAGTGACTGGGGCCTGCTCGCCGTCGAGCCGCTGGGCGCCGAGCGCATGGCCGAGCTGTTCGCGGCGGCCGCGCCCGCCTACCGCACGCCGCACATCGGGCGCAAGCTCTACGGGGCGATGCGCGCCGCGGGCTTCTCCGACGTGAAGCTCAAGATCGTCGCAACCGCCGACACCAAGGGCTTCACCGCGGCCATCGTGTTCAACATGTTGTCCTACGCGCGCGAGTCGGGGCGGCTCTCCGCAGCCACCCTCGAGTCACTCCAGGCCGACCTGAAGCGCTCGCTGGCCGACGGCAGCTTCCTGTTGATCCTGCCCCAGTTCCTGGTCACAGGGAGCGCTTGAGTCCCCAGCCGTTCCAGTAGGTCACCTCGCCCGGCCCGCGCCGATCCGCGGGCCGGAGCACCGCGTCGCGCATGTAGCCCACGGGCAGGAGCACGGTCTGCGTGACTCCCTCGGGAATGCCGAGGATGCGCGCGGCCTCGGACTCGTGCAGCAGGTGCAGGCTGGTCCAGGTCGAGCCGAGCCCGCGCGCGCGCAGCGCCAGCATGAGCGACCAGGCGGCGGGCAGGACCGAGCCGTAGAATGCAACCTGCTGCGGCACGGAGAGTGACTCGGGCCGGCCCTCGATGCACACCAGGATCAGCACCGGCATCTCGTGCATGCGGTCAGCCAGCAGCTGGTAGCTCGCCTTGGGCGGCTCGGCTTGGGGCTCGGCGGCGCGCAGCGTGCGGTAGTGACTGAAGGCGCGGCGGTAGAGCTCCGCCACTGCGTGCTTCTTCTCGGAGTCGGTGATCACCAGGAAGCGCCAGCCCTGGGCGTTGCGCCCGGTCGGCGCCTGGGTCGCCAGCGCAATGCAGGCCTCGATCACCTCGGGCTCCACCGGCCGCTCGAAGTCGAGCTTCCGGCGCACCGAGCGCGTGGTGCCGAGCACCAGGTCCACCGAGTCCAGGTCCACGTCGACGTCCACGCGAGAAGCTTAGTCGAGCCGCGGTATGATGGCGCGGTGAGCGACTCCCAGAGACCCGAGCGACCGCCCGCCCCTCTCACCTCCGAGGCGCACGGCCTGGCGCCGGGGCGCGAGCGGCTCGCCGGCCGGCGCATCCTGGTGGTCGGCGCGGGCACGCGCCCCAGCCCCGAGCCCGAGCCGCCGATCGGCAACGGCCGCGCGATCGCGCTCCTGTGTGCGCGCGAGGGCGCCGCGGTGGCGTGCGCGGACGCCGACGCCGAGGCCGCGCGCGAGACACTCGCGCGGATCGAGAAGGACGGCGGGCGCGGTGCGCTGATCGTGGGCGATGTGAGCGACGCCGCGGTCTGCGAGCGCATCGTGGCCGAGGCCGAGTCGGCGCTCGGGGGCCTCGACGGACTGGTGCTGAACGTGGGCATCGCACGCGGCGCGCGGCTGGCCGGCACCGACGCCGCGGCCTGGGACGAGGCGTTCTCGGTGAATCTGCGCGCGCACTTCCTGGTGGCGCGCGCGGCGCTGCCGCGCCTGCGCGCGGGCGCCTCGATCGTGTTCATCAGCTCGATCGCGGCGCTGCAGCCGGGCACGCGCGCGCCGTCGTACGACGCCTCGAAGGCCGGGCTCGCGGGCCTGATGCGCCACGTGGCGTTCGAGGGCTCGCGCGCGGGCGTGCGCGCGAACGTGCTCTTGCCGGGGCTGATCGACACGCCGCTCGGCCGGCTCGCGACCCAGGGCCGCCCGAGCCGCGGACGCACACGCGTGCCGCTGGGCCGGCAGGGAACGGGCTGGGAGATCGCGTACGCGGCGCTGTTCCTCCTGTCGGGTGAGTCGAGCTACGTCACGGGTCAGTCGCTGGTCGTCGACGGCGGTCTCTCCGCCCTCGGCCCCGCCTGAGTCACGAAGGAGGTTTTCGATGCCTACGATCCGCTCCAACGGTGTCTGGCTCCACTTCGACCAGGCAGGTGAGCCGTCGTGGCCGACGGTCGTGCTGGTGCACGGCTTCGCGTCGAGCGCCGACGACTCGTGGCTGGCGACCGGCTGGGTGAAGCGGCTGGGCGAGGCGCGCCGGCGCACGGTGCGCGTGGACCTGCGCGGCCACGGCCGCAGCGACAAGCCCTACGACCCGGCCGCCTACTCGCTCGACACCTACGCAGCCGACCTCGAGGAGCTCTTGCGCTACGCCAACGCGCGCAGCGTGGATCTGTTCGGTTACTCGATGGGCGCGCGCATCGCGCTCGGCTTCCTCGAGCGCCGGCCCGACCGGCTGCGCTCGGTCATCCTGGGCGGGATCGGCGCGAACGTGCTGCAGGGATTGCCGGAGAACGACGCCGTGGTGGCGGCGCTCGAGGCGCCGGACGCCAGCAAGATCACGAGCCCCGTGGGCCGTGCCTTCCGCGCGTTCGCCGAGTCACGCGGCAACGACCTGCGCGCGCTCGCCGCGGTGCGGCGCGGGGCGCGCAGCCTGCCCAACCGCCAAGCATTGTCGCAGCTCAGCCTGCCGGCGCTGGTGTTCGGCGGCGCGAAGGACGAGCTGATCGGCGATTTCGCCGGCATCGCGGCGCTGATCCCCGGCGCGCGTTCGGCGCTGATTCCCGACGCCGACCACATCGGCGCGGCGTCTCACCCGGCGGCGTTCGACGCGGTGCTCGATTTCCTGGCCGGCGTGGACCGCGCGAGCCGGTAGACCACGTGCGTGCGCAGCGGGCTGCCTTCGGGCACCGAGGGGTGCTCGAAGGTCTCACCTGCGAAGTGCAGGCCGATGCGCTCCATGACCGCGCGCGAGCGGCGGTTGCCCACGGCCGTGAACGACACGATCTCGTGTAGCCCCAGGCGCGCGAAGCCCGCCTGCAGCACCGCGTGCGCGGCCTCACTGGCATAGCCGCGGCCCCAGTGCTCGGCGGCGAGCCGCCAGCCGATCTCGACGCAGGGCGCCACGGGCACGTGCGGGCCCGGCTCGTCCAGGCCCACGAAGCCGGCGAACGGAGTCACCCCCGGCGCCTCGACCGCCCACAGACCCCAGCCGCGGCGCGCGATGCCGGCGCGGCAGCGCTCGGCCAGGGCCTCGGCCTCGGCGCGCGAGAGAGTCGCCGGGAAGAACTCCATGACCCGCGGGTCTGCGCACAGCGCGGCGAACGGCGCCCCGTCGGACGGCCGCCACTGCCGCAGCCACAGCCGCTCCGTGCGCAGCTCGATCGGCTCCACGTGTGGATTCTCCGGTATCCTCGTGCGCATGCCCAGCGCGCTCGCCGACGTGGAATGGGATGCCTGCGTGCTCCAGCCGCACCGCGACCGCGAGCTCGAGGCCTACGTGCGGCGCGAGCTCGGCGCGGTCCCTTCCTCGGTCGCGTATTTCACCGGCGTGCCGTGGGTGGTGCACTCGCTGTCGCGCATCGCCGGCGGGGTGTACCTGCACGTCGACTCGGTGCTGGACGACCTGATCGGCCTGGTCGTGAGTCAGGACAACTCGTGCCGCTACTGCTTCGGCCTGCAGCGCATGATGCTCCGGGTCCACGGCGTGCCGGACTCACGCATCCGCCAGCTCGAGCAGGGCCTGATCGAAGCCGAGATCGACCCGCGCGCGCGGGCGTCGCTCGACTTTGCCCGCCGTGTCTCGCGCGCCGCGCCGCTCTCTGCGGCGGCCGACACGCGCGAGCTGCGGGCAGCGGGTTGGGACACCGCCGCGATCCGTGAAATGGCGTTCTGCGCCGTGAACGACGTGTATGCGAACCGGCTCATGACGATCGCGGCGATTCCGTATGCGCCGGTCGAGGACCTCGCGGACACGTGGTCCACCCGACTCCTCGCACCGCTCATCCGCGTCGCGATGCAACGGCGCGTCCGCCGCCACCTCGCGCGCGCGGCCGCGCTCGGGCCGGAGGCCGCGCGTGGCCCCTGGGCCTATCTCGTCGGCGCGCTCGAAGGTCTTCCGGGAGCGCGGGTGCTGCGCGAGACGATCGACGCGGCGCTGGCCTCGCCGGTCTTGAGCACGCGCGCGAAGGCGCTGATCTTCGCGGTGGTCGCGCGCGGGCTCGACTGCCCGCAATCGGAGCGCGAGGCGAGTGACTTGCTGGCGAGCACCGGCCTTGCGCCCGAGGTCGTCGAGGCCACGCTCACTCACCTGGGCTCACCGGAGCTGTCTGCGATCGAGAACGCGCTCGTGTCCTTCGCGCGCAGCACGATCCGCGGCCGGCCGCAACGCCTGCAGCAGAATGCGCGCGAGCTGCTCGGATTGCTCTCGCAGAACCAGCTCGTGGAGGCGGTCGCGGTCGTGGCGCTCGCGAACATGGTCGTGCGGCTCGACGTGATCACCGAGGTCTGATGTCGGCCGCGCAGGCAGTCACACTCCTCCTCGGGCTCGGCGCGGGCGCCTGCGCCTGGCTCTGGCTGCGCGCGCGGCGCGCCAACGCGGCCGCGCGGCTCCGGCTCGCCTCGGCCACGGCCGAGCTCGAACGCTTGGAGCACGCCTTCGCGCGCTTCGCGCCCATGGAGCTGGTCGAGCGCGTGATCGCGACCGGCGTTCCGACCCACGGCGAGCGCAAGGAAGTCACGGTGCTGTTCGCCGACCTGGTCGGCTTCACACCGCTCTCCGAGAGCGTCGACCCCGGCGCGCTGGTGCGGATCCTGAACGGCTACTTCGAGCGCATGAGCCGCGCGATCACCGCGCACCAGGGTCACATCTCGACCCTGATCGGTGACGGCATCCTCGCGCTGTTCGGCGCGCTCGAGACCAACCCGTGGCACACCAACGACGCCGCGCGTGCCGCCCTCGCGATGCGCGGCGAGCTGGCGGGCTACAACGACGAGCTGGCCGCAGAGGGCCTGCCCAAGCTCGCGTTGGGTATCGGGCTGCACCGCGGCACGGGCATCGCGGGCCTGGTCGGGAGTCACGAGCTCATGCAGTTCACGGTGGTGGGCACGGTGGTGAGCGTCGCGGCGCGCGTGCAGGGGCTGACGCGCGAGCACGGCGTCGACATCCTCGTGACCGGCGAGGTGCAGCGTGCGCTCGACCCGCGTTTCAGCCTGCGCGCGCTGCCAGCGCGCGCGCTGAAGGGCATCTCCGAGCCGGTGGCGACGTTCACATTGGAGGCAGAGTGACATGAAGGCGATCGGACGCGTGCGAGACATCTGGCGCTATCCCGTGAAGTCGATGGCCGGGGAGCGGCTCGACGAGGCGTTCGTCGACGCCGGCGGCATTCCGGGCGACCGCGGCTGGGCGGTGCGCGACGAGCGTCGCGGCGGGATCCGCGGCGCGAAGAAGATCGCGGGACTGATGCGCCTCTCCGCGCGCTATCTCGAGACGCCCACGCGCGCCGAGCCGCGCGTGCCCGAGATCGGGCTGCCGGACGGCTCGCGCGTGCGCGCCGACGCGCCCGACGCCGCCGCGCGCGTGTCGGCGGCGGTGGAGACACCGGTCACCCTGTGGCCACTCCTGCCCGAGAGCGAACGCGAGCACTACCGGCGCGGCCCGCCCGACCACAAGGACGTGCTCACGGAGCTGCGCTCGATCTTCGGCCGCACGCCCGACGAGCCGCTGCCCGACCTGTCGAACCTGCCGCGCGAGCTGTTCGAGTTCGAGTCACTGCCCGGCACCTACTTCGACGCCTTCCCGCTGCACCTGGTCTCGACCGCCTCGCTCGACGCGCTGGCCAAGGCCGCGCCCGGCTCGCGCGTCGACGTGCGCCGCTTCCGGCCGAACTTCGTGGTCGAGACCGGCCCCGGGCTGGCCGGCTTCGCCGACGCCGACTGGGCCGGCAAGCGCCTGCGCATCGGCGACCTCGAGCTGGGCGGTGACTCGATCGCGACCGTGCGCTGCGTCATGGTGACCCACGGCTTCGCCGACCTGCCCAAGGACCCGACGATCCTGCGCGCGATCGTGCGCGCGGCGAACCAGACGCTCGGACTCTACGCGCGGCCCCGAGGCGAGGCGCGCGTGCGCGTGGGCGACGAGGTGGTGCTGCTCGACTGAGTCTCAGCTCGCGTGGCTCCGGAACCAGTCGAGCGTGCGGCGCACGCCCTCGGCGAGCGGCACGGGCGCGCGCGAATCGCGCTCGGGCTCGAGCACCGAGCGCTCGAGGTCGCCCGCGCGCGGCGGACCGAAGCGGATCTCCGACGCGCTCCTCGCCTCGCGCTTCATGCTCTCGGCCAGCGCCTGCGTCGTGGTGCCGATGCCGCTGGCCACGTTCGCGATGCGCCCGGGCACGGCGCCGCGCACCGCGCGCAGGTTCCACTCGACCACGTCGTCCACGTACACGTAGTCGCGCACGCAGCCCGAGTCTCCGGACTTCGCGCGCGCGAACACCGTGACCGGCTCGCCGCGCAACAGCCGGCTGGCGAAGATGGCCACCACGCCCGCCTCGCCATGCGGGCTCTGGCGCGGCCCGTAGACGTTGGCGTAACGCAGCACGGTGTAGTCGAGGCCGTGCTGCTGGCGGAACGACTCGAGATACACCTCGGTCGCGTACTTCGAGCAGGCATAGGGGCTCGCGGGCGCGGGGCGCAGCGCGAGCGAGGCGCGCTGTCCTTCCGGCACCTCGCCGTAGATGGCGCCGCCGGTGCTCGCGAACACGAAGCGCGACACCTTGCAGGCCGCCGCGGCCGACAGCAGGTGCAGCGAGCCCAGCACGTTCACCTGCGCGTCGAGCAGCGGCTCGCGCGTGCTGACCGAGACACTGGCCTGCGCCGCGTGGTGGACGATCACGTCCGGCCGGAAGTCGCCGACCACGCGAGTCACCGCGGCGCCATCGCGGATGTCGAGCTCGCGCAGCACCGCGCCGTCGGGCACGTTCGCGCGCGATCCGGACGAGAGATCGTCGACGATCTCGACCTCCCAGCCGGCGGCGAGCAGCCCCGCCGCAACGTGACTCCCGATGAACCCCGCTCCGCCGGTGACCAGTGCGCGCATGGCGGCGAGGGTAGCGGCTCGGTGGGCGCGCTGAAAGCGGCCGCCGCTCAGAACTCCGCGCTGAGAGACAGACCGAGCGACGCCCGCTGTCTGGGCAGGAAGTGGATGTCGCTCCAGGCGGGCTCGTCGGCTCCCGGCGCCTCGTCGCGCAGGCTCGAGGCGTAGAAGGCGCGCGTGTCCGCGCCTTCGCGGGCAAGCACATCGGCGCGCCGCGCTGGCTGCCGTTCGGAGCGCCAGGAATGTGACTCCCCGCGGGATCGCCGTCTCGGAAGCGTCCGTGGGTCCAGGCCAGCGCAGCGTCGACGCTGAGCCAGTCGGTCGCCGCGTAGTCACCCGAGAGCTCGATCCCGTAGCGGCGGCTGGGGCACCTCCCGCCACGGAGGTGCTACGCGGGTCAGCGCTTCTTGGATCCCCGCGCGCGCTTCGGGGCGGCAGCCTTCTTGCGCCCCTTCGTGCGCCGGGCGCGGCCCAGGCCCAGCGGGCGAAGCACCGCCGCCCAGTCGTCGAGCGCGTCCTCGTGTCCCAGGACGAGCTG
>DATKAO010000204.1 GCA_035498015.1 Myxococcota bacterium | reverse complement strand
GCTGATCCGCGCGGGACGCTGAACCCCCAGGTGAAGGTGCTGTTCGACATGATGAACGCGGGCAAGGCCACCCGCGTGCTGGAGCCCAAGGCGCTCCGCGAGGGTTTGGGGGCGCTCGCCGCCCTGCTCGCCGCCGGCGCGCCGGCCGTAGGGGCCACGAAGATGATCGAGATCCCCGGCCCCGCCGGGAAGGTCCCCGCGCGCGTGTACACCCCGGCCGAGCCCAAGAAGGGGCCCTACCCGGTGGTCGTGTACTTCCACGGCGGCGGCTACGTGGCGATGAACCTCGAGACGCACGACAAGATCTGCAAGCAGCTCTGCGCCGGGATCGGCGCGGTGGTGGTGTCGGTCGACTACCGGCTGGCGCCCGAGGCGCGCTACCCCGGGCCGCTCGAGGACTGCCTGGCGGCGTACCGCTGGGTGGCCAAGAACGCGGCCAGCCTCGCGGGCGACCCGGCGCGCATCGCGGCGGGCGGTGACTCGGCGGGCGGCAACGCCACGGCCGCGGTCACGCTGCGGCTGCTCGCGGCGGGCGAGAAGCCGCCGCGCGCGCTGCTCCTGCTCTGCCCGTGGCTCGAGATGTCGCTCGCCAGTGAGTCGATGAAGACCTTCGGGCCCGACGACGGCGTGCTCGACACCGACATCATGACCTTCTTCCGCGACTGCTACGTGCGGCCGAGTGACTGGGCCGACCCGTTCGCGAGCCCCGTGCGGGCCGACGTGTCGAAGTTCCCGCCCGCGCTCGTGATCGCGGGCGCGATCGACCCGCTGCGCGACGACGCGCTGCAGTTCGCCGACAAGCTCAAGAAGGCGGGCCGCGAGGTGCAGCTCTCGAGCTACGCGGGCATGCCGCACGACTTCATGCTGTTCCCGGGCATCGACGACGGAGACCGCGCGATCGCCGAGATCGTGCGCTACGCCAAGTCGAAGCTCGCCTAGGAGCGCCGCGCGCGATGGCCGACCGACCCTGGATCTTCCGCACCTACTCGGGTCACTCGACCGCGCGCGCGTCGAATTCGCTCTACCGCTCGAACCTGACCAAGGGCCAGACGGGTCTCTCGATCGCCTTCGACCTGCCGACCCAGACCGGCTACGACGCCGACCACCCGCTCGCGGCGGGCGAGGTCGGCAAGGTCGGCGTGCCGATCGGCTCGATCGAGGACATGGATCAGCTGCTCGAGGGCATCCCGCTCGACCGCATGAACACCTCGATGACGATCAACGCGACGGCCGCGTGGCTGCTCGCGCTGTACGTCGCGGTGGCCGAGCGGCGCAGCGTGGCGCGCGCCGAGCTCCAGGGCACGACGCAGAACGACATCGTGAAGGAGTATCTCTCGCGCGGCACCTACATCTTCCCGCCGCGCCCGTCGCTCGACTTGACCCGCCAGATGATCGAGTGGACCGTCGCGATCGTGCCCAAGTGGAACCCGATCAACGTCTGCAGCTATCACCTGCAGGAGGTCGGCGCGACGCCGGTGCAGGAGGTCGCGTTCGCGCTCGCCAACGCCATGGCGGTGCTCGACTCGGTGCGCGTGCCGAAGGCCGAGCTGGGCGCGGTGTTCGGGCGCATCTCGTTCTTCTGCAACGCGGGCATCCGCTTCATCGAAGAGATCTGCAAGCTGCGCGCGTTCACGCGCATGTGGGACAAGATCGGCCTCGAGCGCTACGGAGTCACCGACAAGGAGCAGCGCCGCTTCCGCTACGGCGTGCAGGTGAACTCACTCGGGCTGACCGAGGCGCAGCCCGAGAACAACGTGCCGCGCATCGCGCTCGAGGCCTTGGGAGTCACCCTCTCGCGCGACGCGCGCTGCCGGGCGCTGCAGCTGCCGGCCTGGAACGAGGCTCTCGGCCTGCCGCGGCCCTGGGACCAGCAGTGGTCACTGCGCATCCAGCAGATCCTGGCCTTCGAGACCGACATGCTCGAGTACCCCGACATCTTCGAGGGCTCGCTCGTGATCGAGAAGAAGACGGCCGAGATCGAGGCGGGCGCCTGGGCGGAGATCGCGCGCATCGAGCAGCAGGGCGGCGCGATCGCTGCGGTCGAGTCGGGCTACATGAAGCAGAAGCTCGTGGAGTCGAACGCGCGGCGCGTGGCCGAGATCGAGTCGGGCGCGCGCACCGTCGTGGGCGTCAACAAGTTCACCGAGGGCGAGCCCTCGCCGCTGTTGCAGGGCGCCGGCGCGATCCTGACCGTGGACGACGCGGCGGGCCGCGAGCAGGTCGAGCGGCTGCGCGCGCAGCGCGCGAAGCGCAACGCGCACGACGCCGCCGCGGCACTGTCCGGCCTGCGCGACGCGCTGCGCTCGGGCGCCAACCTGATGGAAGCCTCGGTGCGCTGCGCGCACGCGGGAGTCACCACCGGTGAGTGGGCCGACGCGCTGCGCGCGGTCTACGGCGAGTACCGCGCGCCGACCGGCGTCGACGCGGCCGTGGCGCCGCGCAGCGACGCGGCGCAGCTCGGGGCGATCCGCGCGCGCGTCGACGAGATCTCGCGCGTGCTGGGTCGCCGGCTGAAGCTCCTGGTGGGCAAGCCCGGCCTCGACGGTCACTCGAGCGGCGCGGAGCAGATCGCGATCTTCGCGCGCGACGCCGGCATGGAGGTCGTGTACGAGGGGATCCGGCTCACGCCCGACGAGATCGTGAGCTCGGCCCTGCAAGAGGGCGTGCACCTGATCGGCCTCTCGATCCTGTCGGGCTCGCACCTGTCGCTCGCGCCCGAGATCGCGCGCCGCGCCGGTGTGCCGGTGGTGGTCGGCGGAATCATCCCGGAGGAGGACGCGGAGAAGCTGCGCGCCGAGGGCGTGGCGGCCGTGTACACGCCGCGCGACTACGACGTGCTGCGCGTGCTGCGCGAGATCGTCGACATCGCCGCCGCCGCGCATGGCGCGGCCTGAGGCGGAGCTCGAGTCACTCGTCCGCGGCGTGCGCGCGGGCGAGCACGAGGCGATCTCCGCCGCGCTCGCGCACGTGGAGGACACGCGGCCCGAGGCGTTCGAGCTGCAGCGGCGCCTGCTGGGCCGGCTGGAAGCCGAGACCCCGCGCGAGCGCGCGGTCGTGGGACTCACCGGCCCGCCCGGCGCGGGCAAGTCGACGCTCGCGGGGCGGCTGATCGCGCGCTGGCTCGAGGCGGGCCGCTCCGTGGGCATGGTGGCGGTCGACCCGTCGAGCCGGCGCTCCGGCGGCGCGCTGCTGGGCGACCGCGCGCGGCTGCGCTTCCCCCCGGGCGCGCGCGTGTTCGTGCGCTCACTGGCCGCGCGCGACCAGCTCGGCGGTCTGGCGCCGGCGGCGCGCGCCGCGGTGGCAGTGCTGCGCGCGGCGTTCGACTGGGTCGTGGTCGAGACCGTGGGCGTGGGCCAGAGCGAGATCGACGTGGAGACCGTGGCCGACACGGTGGTGCTGCTGCTCCAGCCGGGCTCGGGTGACTCGCTGCAGTTCATGAAGGCGGGGATCCTCGAGATCCCCGACGTGCTGGTCGTGAACAAGTGGGACCTCGGGCCGCTGGCCGAGCGCACGCGCGCCGACCTCGAGAGCTGGCTCGGTCTCTCGCGGCTCGAGCCCGGCGCCTGGCGCCCGCCCGTGATCGGCGCCAGCGGCGAGACCGGCCTTGGCGTGGCACAGCTCGGCGCCGCGATCGAGGCGCACCGCGCGCACCTGGCGCAGGCCGGGCTCGAGCGCCGGCGCGCGCGCGGCCGCGCCGCCTGGGCGCTCGAGCTGTTCGCGCGCCGCTACGGCAGCGCGGGCGTGGAGCGCGCGGGCGGAACGGCCGAGATCGAGCGCGTGTGTGCCGAGACGCCGGGCTCCGCGCTCGACGCCTTCAGCGCGCTCGCCAAGCGAGCAGGACTTGCTTCGTAGGCGCGTCGAGCTCGAGTGACTCGAGCAGCGCGTCGAAGTCGGTGAGCGCCAGCAGAGTGACTCCCGCGGCGGCGAAGCGCTCTCTGGCCTTCGGGAAGCCGTAGCTGTAGATCGCCTGCACGCCGACCACCTTGCCGCCTTCGGCCTCGAGCCCGGCCACGGCCGAGAGCGAGCTGCCGCCGAACGACACGGCGTCCTCGACCAGCGCCACGCGCTCGCCGCGCAGCGGACGGCCCTCGACGAGCTTGCCCTTGCCGTGCTCCTTGGCGGCGCCGCGCACGTAGACCATGGGCAGCTCGAGCAGGTCGGCGACCCAGGCGGCGTGCGGGATGCCCGCGGTCGCCGTGCCCGCGATCACTTGCGCGTCGGGGAAGGCGCGCCGGATCGACTCTGCCAGGGCCGCGGCGATGCGGCGGCGCGCGTCGGGATACGACATGACCACTCGGTTGTCGCAGTAGATCGGCGCGCGCTCGCCCGACGCCCAGGTGAACCACTGCGCGGGATCGGTGCGCAGCTCGACCGCGCCGATCGAGACCAGGAGCTTCGCGACCTCGCGTGCGTTCACCGCTCGCGACCGATCCACTGCGGCTCGGCCACGCCCGCGCGGCGATTCACCACGCGCGCCAGCACGAACAGGAAGTCGGACAGCCGGTTCAGGTAGCGGACCAAGAGTGACTCGACCTCCTCGCGCTCCGAGAGCGAGATCACCGCGCGCTCGGCGCGCCGGCACACGGTGCGGCCCAGGTGCAGGAGCGCCGCCGCGGGCGCGCCGCCGGGCAGGATGAAGTTGCGCAGCGGCTCGAGCTCGGTCTCGAGCTCGTCGATCCAGCCTTCCAGCTCGCCCACGTCCGCGTCGGCGACGCGCGGCCCGGCCTTCTTGCGCGCGCCCGGCGTGGCCAGCTCGCCGCCCAGGTCGAAGAGCGAGGACTGGATGGTCTCGAGCTTGGCGCGCAGGTCGTCGTGGGTGACTGCCGCGCGCGCGACGCCGATCACCGAGTTCAGCTCGTCGACCTCGCCGTAGGCGGTGACGCGCGGGGCGTTCTTCTTCACGCGCTCGCCGCCGAAGAGGGAGGTCTCCCCGGTGTCACCCCCGCGCGTGTAGATCTTCATCGCCGTCGAGTATAACTGGCGCGGGACAGCGGAGGTGCCGGTGGCGGTCACGATCCAGAGAGAGGAGACGGCGGTCTCTCTCGCGAACGAGCGCGTGCGCGCACGGCTCGAGCTCGCGCCCGCGCGTGTCTCGCTGTTCGACCCGTCCGGCGCCGTCGGGGTCGCCGGCGCCCGCCTGTGCGCGTGGGTCGACGGCCAGCCGCGCGAGGGCACGGTCGGGGGCACGCGCGTCGTGGCCTCGCTGGTGCGCGATCTCGCCTTCGAGGACGAGGTCGACACGCCGCTCGGGCGCGCGGCCCGCGTGCGTGCGCGCATCGCGCTGGCCGAGGGGCTCGAGCTGGGCCTCGCGCTCGAGCTCGGTGCCGGCTGGCCGGGGGTCGTGCTCGGGCTCGAGCTGCACAACGTGGGCCCGGCGCCGCGCGCGGTCGCGGCACTGGAGCCGTTCGCGTGGCAGCCCGGCGCGGGCGCGCGCCTCGCCCTGCCCGGCGACCCCGAGGCGCTGGCCTTCCTGGCGCTGGGCTACCAATCGTGGTCGCCCGCGCGCTGGCTGCGCCTGGGCGAGCGCCCGCCGGCGCCGCGCCGGTTCGTGCGCCGTGTGTTCAGCTCGCCCTTCGCGCCGCAGGCGCGCCGCGGCCGCTTCGTGTCGGACTCGGCCTGCGCGCTCGGCGTGCCCGGCCGCACGGGGCTCGCGCTCGGCTTTGCGAGTCACTCGCGCTGGTCCGGCTGGATCGAGGCGGCGAACGCACGCGGGCGCCTGAACGCGCTCGACGCGCGCTGCGCGACCGACGGCGCCGAGCTCGCGCCCGGCCAGTCACTCTCTGCGGAGCGCCTGTGGCTCGGGCTGGCTGCGCCGGTCGAGGAGGCGCTCGCGCAGTGGGCGGAGCGCGCGGGCCGCGAGATGGCGGCGCCGGTGCCGGCGCGCTCGCTCGCCGGCTGGTGCTCGTGGTACCGCTTCGGCACGCGCGTGCGCGCGGAGGACGTGAGCCGCAACCTGCGCGCGCTGCGCGAGCTGCCGGCGAAGCTCGACGTGGTGCAGATCGACGACGGCTTCCAGTCCGCGCTCGGCGACTGGCTCACGCCGGCGGCGGGCTTCCCCGAAGGTCTCGCGCCGCTGGCGCGCGAGATCCGCGCGGAGGGCTACCGCCCGGGTCTGTGGCTCGCGCCGTTCCTGGCGGCGCCGCGCTCGCGGCTCGCGCGCGAGAAGCCCGAATGGCTGCTGCGCGGCGCGAGCGGCCGGCCGCTCACCGCGCTGTGGAACCCCGACTGGCCCGGCCGGCGCGCGCTCGCGCTCGACGCGACGCAGCCCGCGGTCGAGGCCTGGCTCGAGTCACTCGGCCGCGAGCTGCGCGCGCTCGGCTTCGACTATCTCAAGCTCGACTTCCTGTTCGCGGGCGCGCTCGCCGGGAAGCGCCACGACCCGCGCGCCAGCGGCGTGCAGGCCTACCGCAGGGGCATCGCGGCGCTGCGGCGCGGCGTCGGGCCCGGCGTGTTCCTGCTGGGCTGCGGCGCGCCGCTCGGCCCGTCGATCGGCCTGTTCGAGGGCATGCGCATCGGCCCCGACGTGGCCGCGCGCTGGCGCAATCCCGGCTTCGACCGCGTGCTCGGGCTCCCGTCGGGGCCGTCGGCGCGCAACTCACTGGCCAACGTGCTCGCGCGCGCGCCGCTGCACCAGCGCCTGTGGCTCAACGATCCCGACTGCGTGCTGCTGCGCGAGGCGCCGTCGCAGCTCGACGCCGGAGAGACGCGCACGCTGGCCGCGGCGATCGCGCTCTCGGGCGGGCTGGTCGTGGTGTCGGACGAGCTCAGCGAGCTCTCCAGCGAGCGCCGGCGCTGGCTCGAGCGCATGCTGCCGGCGCTGTCGCGCGCGCCGTCGGCCGGTCCGGCGCGCGCCGGGCTGCCCGACGAGCTCGTGACTCGCTTCGACGACGGCAGCGCGCTCTGGCTGCGCGTGAACCTCGGCGAGCGCGACGCGCGCGTCGACCTCGACCCGGCGGCGCTCGGGCTGCGCGGACCGCTGCGTGTCTGGGACGTGTTCGCAGAGCGCGAGCTCGGCCGCGGCTCGGGCGAGATGTCACTCGGCACTCTGCCGCCGCACGGCGCGCGACTCTTGCGGCTCGTGCCCGACGACGGCGCGCGCGTGGTCGGCACGACGCTCCACTGGGGCGCGGGCGCGCTCGAGGCCGAGCCCGTGGCCATGGGCCCGGCGGGCGAGGCGCGCGTGCGGCTCAAGCTCGCGGGCCGGCGCGAGGGCGAGATCGCCGTCGCCCTGCCCGGCTCGCCGCGCCTCACGCGCGCCCACGTCGCCTTCGACGATGCGCTCGAGCTCGGGCTCCGCGTCGGGGGGGTTGTGAACCCCGGCGAGATTGCCGATTGATGGACCCGTGAGCGAACCGATTCACTCCGCGCCCGTCTCCGGAAGCTGCACGCGCTGCGGCTGCCCGCTCGGCTACGCCGCCGCGCGCCAGAGCGATGCCTGGTTCTGCTGCGGCGCCTGCGCCGGCAGCGACCGCTGTCAGTGCGGCTGCAAGCCCGAGTACACCGCGCCGCTCGCGGGCGACGTGTACGTGCCGACCCGCCGCATGTTCGCCGCGCGCCACCCCGACGGCCTGAAGGTGGAGCCCGATGTCGGCGACCACGCGCGCGCGTTCCCGTTCGCCGACAAACCGAGAGGTAAGTAGGCCGCCCGAACCCGCCTCCGGGGCCTTGATACACTGCGCGCACCTCGAGCGAGAAGGAGCGCGCGATGCGGCTGGCAGGCAAGGTGGCGGTGATCACGGGCGGAGCGAGCGGCATGGGGCGCGCGACCGCGCTGCGCTTCCTGGCCGAGGGCGCCTCGGTCGTGGTGGCGGACCTGAACGACGCCAACGGCAAGGAGTTCATCGAGACCGCCGCGCAGGGCGGCTACGCCGCGCGCGTGCGCTTCGCGCGCACCGACGTCGCCGAGGAGGCGGACGTGGCCCGCATGATCGAGGTCGCGACGAGTGACTTCGGCAAGGTCGACGTCGTGTTCAACAACGCCGGCATCGGCGGCGCGTTCGGCCCGATCACGAACATGGAGGTCGAGGACTGGGACTTCACCTTCTCGGTGCTGGTGCGCGGCGTGTTTCTCGGCATCAAGCACGGCGCGCGCGCGATGAAGCGCCAGGGCAGCGGCGGCTCGATCATCAGCACCGCATCGGTCGCGGGTCTCTCGGGCGGCTACGGCCTGGTGTGTTACTCGGCCGCCAAGGCCGCGGTGATCAATCTGACCCGCGCGGCGGCCACGGAGCTCGCGCCCGAGCGCATCCGGGTGAACGCGATCTGCCCCGGCGCGATCCTGACGCCGCTCACGCACCGCGGGAACCCCGAGGCGGTCAGGCCCCGGCTGGCCACCCTGCAGCCCTGGCCCGAGGCCGGCGAGGGCGAGCACATCGCGGGGGCGGCCCTGTTCCTCGCCAGCGACGATTCGCGCTTCGTGACCGGCGAGCCGCTGGTCGTCGACGGTGGACTCACCGCCGCCGGCCCGAACCTCGCGGCCCGCATGCGCCAGGAGGGCGGCGGGTCGCCGTTCATGGGCGTGAGCGGGGTCGACAAAGGCTCGACGGGCCAGCCGCCGGTGATTCGCCCCGCCGAGAAGTGACCGACTCACCGGCGCGCGGTTTCATTTGACAAGCCCGGACCCGTTGGGTCGAATAGCCGCGGCCCGGGGTCAACAGAGGGGAGCACGCGATGGTGCTTTTCACGCTCGATGGGTTCCTGTTCCTGCTGCGCTGGTTCCATTTCATGGCCGGCATCACCTGGATCGGGATGCTCTACTACCTGAACTTCGCGCAGACGCCATTCCTGGCCAGCGAGCTGGGCGGCGCGGCGCGCAGCCCGATTCAGCGGGGCCTGCTCCCCACCGTGCTGTGGTGGTTCCGCTGGGGCGCGATGTTCACGTTCCTCACCGGCTGGACGATCGTGATCATCAAGATGGCGGTGGGCGGCTCGTCGAGCGCCTACTACGCGACCATCCTGACCGGCGGCTTCCTGGGCACGTTCATGTGGTTCAACGTGTGGTTCGTGATCATGCCCAGACAGTACGTGATCATGGCCAACGCCGAGGGCGTCGCGGCCGGCAAGCCGCCCGATCCCGCGGCCGCGGCGGTCGGGCCCGTGGCGGGCCGCGCGTCGCGCACCAACACGCTGTTCTCGATCCCGATGCTGTTCTTCATGGGAGCCGCGAGTCACCTGACGATCGCGAATCACATGGAGCCGAAGGTGATGCTCTATCTCGCGATCGTGCTGATCGTCACGGCGATCTTCGAGGCGAACATCTTCACGGGCACCGTGCCCAAGCCGCTCTCCACGGTCTCGGGCACGATCCACGCGGGCCTGGGCCTCACGCTCGTGCTGTTCGTGGTCGCGACGCTCCTGCTCTAGCGAGACAGCGAGCCGAGATAGGCGGCGATGCTCTCGACCTGCGGGGCCAGGAACGGCTGCGCGGGCATGAGGTGCGTGTCGCGCTGCGGCTTGTAGCCCGCCGGGTACTCCGCGCGCAGCACGCGCGCGCGCACGAGCTCGGCCGAGCTGCCGGCGATGGCGGGACCGACCGTGCCCTCCTTGGCCGGGTCCGGGTTGTGACACGCGGTGCAGTTCGCCGCATAGGCGCGCCGACCCGCCTCGACGGGATCGGCGCTCTGCTGGCAGGCGGACGACACGGCCAGGGCGCACGCGAGAGAGACGACGACGCGGGTTCGCACGGGCGCGGAGCGTAGCGTATCCTGCCCGCCCCATGAACGAGCTCGAAGAGGGAACGCGCGCGCAGCTCGACTTCGGAAAGCTGCGCAAGATCGCCGAGACGAATCAGCAGGTCCTGCCGGTCGTGCTCCAGCATGCCGACACCGGCGAGGTGCTGTTCGTCGGCTACGCGAACCGCCGCGCGCTCGAGGAGACCCTGCGCGTGCGCCAGGCCGTGCTGTGGTCGACTTCGCGCAACGAGCTCTGGCACAAGGGCGCGACCTCGGGCGACTGGCTCGACCTGGTCGACGTGCGCGTGAACTGCGAGCAGAACTCCCTGCTCTACCGCGTGCGGCCGCACGGCGGCGTGTGTCACACGAAGGACGCCAGAGGCCAGACCCGGAAGCGCTGCTACTACCGGACCGTGAAAGACCTCGACTCACTCACCGAGCCCGAGTGACTTCGCTCGCCTCTCTCACTCACTCAACCAGCGGATCAGTGACTGCCTGAGGTCCGACGGCGCCAGGATCGACTCGATCGAGCCGACCTGGAGCGCGCGTTCCACGCTGTGGATCGCGTCGAACTCGGCGGCCAGCTCGGCCTGCTTCTCGAGCATGACCTCTTCCTGGATCGCGTCGAGGCGCGCGCGGCGCGCCACGCGCACGGCCGGATCGAGCGCGGCCTCGACGGCGGCGCGCGCCTGCGCGACGCGCGGGTCGGCCTGCGCGCGCTTGCGCACGTCGCGCGAGAAGATCACCGCGGCCGCGGCCGGACCGCCCACCACGGACGCGTAGCTGCCCTCGAGCGCAGCGGCGCGCATGCGCGGGTTCAGCTCGCGCGAGAACACCACGTAGGCGCCGCCGTGATAGCGGGTCAGCACGGTGAACACGATCGGGCCTTCGAAGCGCACGATCGCGCGCGCGATCTCGGCCCCGTACTCGAGGATCCCGCGCCGCATCGACTCGGGCGAGCCGTCGAAGCCGGACAGGTTGGCGAGGATCACCGCGGGGCGGTTGCCGCTCGCCGCGTTCAGCGCGCGCGCGACCTTCTTCGACGAGTACGGAAACAGCGTGGCCGCCGTCCACGCATCGGGGCCGTCGTTGGGCACGTAGCCCGTGCGCGCGATGGTGCGGCTCTCGATGCCGATCAGGCTGACCGGCACGCCGCCCAGGTGTGAGTCCCATACGATCGCCGTCTCGCCACCCGCCCAGTCACGCCAGCGCTCGAGCCAGCCGGCGTCGGAGTCGACCAGCGCGCGCATCAGCGGGCGCATGGCGAACGGGCGCTTGCGGCCCGGATTGGCCTCGGCGGAGAACACCTCGCCCAGCGTCTTCCAGCCCTCTTCGCCCTCGTAGGGCTCGCGCATGGCGTCGCGCTCGGGGGAGTCACCGGTGGCGAAGCGGCGCGGCGTGCGTTCGCCGGGCGCCACGTAGGTGCAGCCGTAGTGCTCGAGCAGGATCGTGTAGGCGTCGCCCAGGTCTCGCGCCTGGAACTGCGCCTCGCCGTTCGGGCCCATGATGCGCTCGTAGCCGCCGATGCCGATCTCGTCCTCCGCGGAGACTGCGCCCGAGAACTCGAGCACCGCGCGGCCGGTGAGCACCATGTACGCGTTCTGCAGCATGATCAGGATGCCGCGCGAGCCGAGCTCCATCGACGCCAGCGCATCGAAGTAGCTCTGCGCGCCCACGTTCGGGCCGCCCACGATCAGGTTCACCTCGCCGCCGGCGTCGGTGAACGTGACCAGCCGGCGCACCACCCGCGCCGTGGCGTCGAGGTTCTCGGTGCCGCTGTCCATCGCGATCAGCGCGCCGCCCGAGAGGGCCACCCACTCGACGGGCAGGCGCTCGCGCTCGGCCAGGTCGAGCGCCGCCACGATCCGGTCGCACTCACCCGAAGCCAGCGCCCCCATGCCGCGCGTCGAGTCACCGAGCACGAGCACCCGGCGCATGCCTTCGGGGTGCTTCACGGTCGGGTTCGAGATGATCCCGAACACCACGCCGGCGCGGTTCTGGCCCGGCTCGCGAGTCACCGGCGCCGCGCGCCCGTCGACCAGCTCGTGCTCCTGGAACGAGCCCGCACCGGTGGGCAGGAAGATGCCCGTCGCGCCGCGCTCCGGCGGCGCGGTGAACAGGCGCACGATCTCGTAGGGATAGGTGAGTCCGCGCGCGCGCGCCGACGCCACGCGCTGCGCGTAGGGCGTGGCCGGGTCGAGCGGCCGGTCGTGCGGCACGCGCAGGTTCCACTCGATGCGGCTGCCGGTCGGGTTGCCCGCCAGCAGCTCGATCTTGCGCGGCGCGTCGGGCGCGTCGCGCTCGAAGCTGGCCAGGCGCACGACGACTTTCTCGAGCCCCAGGTGACCCGTCTCCGGCGCGAGGCGGCGCAACGCCTCGGTCATCAGCTGATTGGTGAGAGCGATCGGCGGGCGCACGTACACGTACAGCCGGTTCCACTGCAGCCGGTGGTCGGGATCGCGCTGGCCCTGCACCCGGCGCATGGCCTCGATCGCCTCGTGGAAGCGCTCCTCGAACAGCGCCAGGTCCGGCGCGTGAGGCACGCCGGGGCCGACGTCGGAGACCGCCGCGAAGCAGATGATGCGCTCGTCGCGGTTGTCGTCCTTCGAGACGCCGTAGAACGCGTGGATGCCGTCGAAGCCGCCCACGTCGAGCGGCTCGAGCTCGAACTTCGCCAGCCGCCACAGCTCGATGCGGCGCGCCTCCTCGAGCGGCAGGCCGACCTCGCGCGCCATGCGCTCGAGCAGCGCGGGGTCCGGCGGCTCGACCAGCGTGTGGCGGATGTCCCAGCGCGGCCCTGGCTCGACCTCGACGGCCTCGGCGCGGCGCGGGCGCTCGAACAACAGGAAGCGCGCCTGCGCCGCCAGGTCGGCCACGCTCGGCGGCACGGTGCCGCGCAGGAGTGACAGCGCGTCGAGCGCGACCGCGAGCTCGGGCCGGCGCGCGAAGGTCTCGCCCCGCTCGGCCAGGCCGATCAAGAGGTGCAAGAGCGCCACGATCACGCGGCTGCGCCGGTTCGCGGTGGTGCGGGTGGCGTAGAGCCGCAGCACCGCGCGCTCGAGCGTGTCGGAGTGCTCGAGCGAGCGCACGTTGTAGTGCACGAGCGCGCGACTCACGAGCGACAGGAAGCCGGGGTCGATGCCCGCGCCCTCGACGGCGATGCGGCGCAGATACATGGCCATGCGCGCGTCGTTCGACGGCCCGAGCTCGTCCTCCTCGAGCCGCGTGGGCGCGCGCGAGAAGAGTGTCTCGATGTCGGCGTAGACCTCGACGGCGCTGGCGAGCCCGGCCAGGTCGGAGCGCAGCGCGTCGGAGATCTTGGCGACCGGCGCCTCGAGCACCGTCACGAGCAGGTCGGCGCGCTCGGGGTTCGCGTCGTAGCCCATGAGAATGCGGCGGGTCTCGGTGCGCAGCGCGTTGACCGTGGCGGCGCGCACCGACGCGACCTCGGCGCTGGCGCGCTCGAAGTCGGCCAGGCCGTCGTCGCCGCGGAAGATCTCGAGCGGGTCGGGCTCGAGCGGCAGCTCGAGCGTGCCCGCGCCGGGCGCCGCCGACGACGCGCCGGCCTCCGGCTCGATCACCAGGATCACGTCACCTGCCGAGACTCGCTCGCCGGGGCGCACCAGCACCTCGCGCACCACGCCGGCGAGCGGCGCATAGAACGCGGTCTCGGTCTTCATGGCTTCGAACAGGCCCAGCCGCGCGCCCGCCTCGACGCGCTGGCCGGGAGTCACCGCCACGTCGATCAGGAGCGCGGGCGAAGGCGCGCGCACCTTGCCGCCCAGGTCGCACAGCACGCGGTGCAGGCGGCCGTCGAGCTCGACCTGCATCTCGACGCCGGTGCCCGACATCAGCACCTGCCAGCGCCGTTCGCCCACCACGAGCAGCCCCGAGTACGGCCCCTGCTCGAGCAGACTCACCTGGATCGCGCGATCGCCGAGCTCCACCCGGTAGTTCCAGCCGCCGACGGCGTACAGGGCGATGCGGTACGGCCGTCCGGCGTACACGAGGTCGAGCTCCGCGCCGTCGGAAGGCGGGATGTCGCGCGGCCGGCCGCGCGCCGCGGCGGCGAAGAAGTTCGCGCGCGTCTTGGCGCGCTCCTGCTGGTAGGTCTGGATCGCGGCGATGATCAGCGCCTCGACCGCGGGCTCGGGCGCCGACGCCAGGTGTGTCTGGTCGAGCCAGGTCGTGGTGATTCCGCCGGCGCGGAAGTCGGCGTGACCCAGCACGTCGAGCAGGAAGCCCTTGTTGGTCATGCCGCCCAGCACGACCAGGCGCGCGTCGGCCACGGCGCGCACCAGCCGCGCGCGCGCCTCCTCGCGCGTGGCCCCGCGCGCGAGGATCTTGGCCACCATGGAGTCGAACTCCGACGGGATCGTTCCGCCCGACGCGATGCCCGCGTCGACGCGGATGCCCGGCCCGGCGGGCAGGTCCAGGAGCACGATGCGCCCGGGGCTGGGCGCGAAGCCGTTCGCCGGGTCTTCGGCGCACAGCCGCACCTCGATCGCGCAGCCGCGCTCCTCGGGCGACTCACTCGGCAGGTGCTCGCCGCGCGCGATGCGGATCTGGGTCTTCACCAGGTCGAGGTCGGTCAAGAGCTCGGTGACTCCGTGCTCGACCTGGAGCCGGGGGTTGACCTCGAGGAAGTAGAAGCGCTCGGCGGGGTCGTTCGCGACCACGAGATACTCGCAGGTCGCCACGCCGACGTATTTCGCCTCCTGCAACAGCCGGATCGAGGCCTCCCGGATGCGCCGCACGAGCGCCGGCGAGAGACCCGGCGGCGGCGCCTCTTCGACCACCTTCTGGTGCTTGCGCTGCACCGAGCAGTCGCGCAGGCCGAGCGCCAGCACCGTGCCGTGCTGGTCGGCGGCCATCTGCACCTCGACGTGGCGCGCGCCGAACAGCGCCGCCTCCGCGAACAAGGTGCCGTCGCCGAACGCGTTGGCGGCCTCGGTCGTGGCGCTGTCGAACGCGGCCAGGAGCTCCTCGCGCGCGCGCACCAGCCGGATGCCCCGGCCGCCGCCGCCCGCGGTGGCCTTCAGCATGAGCGGGTAGCCGATGCGCGCGGCCTCGCGCTCGACCTCGTCGCGCGAGATCGAGCCGCCGCTCCAGGGAGTCACCGGCACGCGCGCCGCCTCGGCCATGAGCTTGGACGCGATCTTGTCGCCGAGCCGCCGCATGGTGTCGGCGCTCGGGCCCAGGAACGCGATCTCACTCGCCTCGAGCTTGTCGACGAACGACGGGTCCTCGGCGAGGAACCCCCAGCCCGGCCAGACCGCGTCGGCCCGCATGGCGCGCAGGGCGGCGAGCACGCGCTCGTGGTCGAGATAGGCCGGCCGCATGGCCCCCGAGGCCGACGCGCGCAGCGCGGGCCCGAGCGAGAGCGACTCGTCGGCTTCGCGCACGAAGGGCGCGGTGGCGTCGGGCTCGGTGTAGAGCGCGATCCCGACCAGGTCGCTGTCTTCCTCGGTCCGGAGCTCCCGGAGCGCCCGCAGCGCTCTCGACGCGGCCTCTCCCCGGTTCAGGATCGCTATGCGATGGATCGCGTTGCCCAACGCCCCTTCCCGTCCAGGACGACGATGCTAGCAGAGGCGACGGGCTAGCTCTTCGACGGAAGCGCGCCGGGGAAGACTCTCGCGAAGGAGAGGAAGCAGAGGAAGAACAGGCCGATGAAGCCCGTCGCGATCCCCAGCTCGACCCACGAGAAGGGCGTGATCGCGGCGCCCGCCAGCACGGCCTTGGGCGGCACGAGCGACGGCGTCACCAGGATGTAGCGCTCGAGGTAGAAGCCGAGCACCGAGGCGAACGCCACCGGCCCGAGGATCGCGGGGGTCTTCTTGGGCTTCTGACCGAGCAGAACCCAGAAGGGCACGATCCACACCAGGAGCCACACGGACAGCGAGACCTTCACGTAGGGCTCGGCCAGGCGCGTCCAGAAGCCGTCGAAGTACCAGACGTCCTGCACGAACTGGGTCCCGAGGCGGTTCACCACGAACGCGGTCTCTTCGGGGATGTTCGCGTACCAGATCACGAAATACTGGGACCAGAACAGGTACATCCAGAAGATCGAGAACGCGAAGATCATCTTGCCCATGTCGTGCATGCGGCTGGTCGTGATCTCACCGCGCAGGTCTTGCGAGTTGCGCATGACCACGCAGATCAGCGCGAGCATCGAGCAGGCCGACAGGAAGCCGCCCCAGCCGTAGAAGGCCGGGAACATGGTGCTCACCCACTCCGGCGCGAGTGACATGCAGAGGTCGATGGCGATCAGCGAGTAACAGATCGCGTAGGACAGCACGAGCACCGCGGACAGCTTGCGCAGGCGCCGGGTCGAGATGTCGCGCTCCCGCTCCTCGCCGCGCCAGCCCGCCGTCCAGCGCTGCGCGAGCGCGCCGCGCAGCCCCGGCGCGCCATCGCGCGCGCGCCCCAGCATCGGGCGGACGGTGAGATACAGGTAGAACAGCGAGATGAAGGTGATCCAGGACAGCGCGATCGTGTCGCGCGTGAAGGCGAAGGCCGGCTCGAACCAGAACTCCTTGCCGGGCACCGGGTGGTCGACCCACTCGTACAGGTTGTGGCGGCCGAGATAGACCACCACGAACAGCACCAGCGACACGGGCACGTACGCGCCCATCGAGTCGGCGATGCGGTGGATCGGCCCCTGCCAGCGGGCATTGGTGAGTCGCATGGCCGAGGACAGCACGAGCGCGCCGTTCGAGAGCACGGCCCACATCAGCCAGTTGTGCAGGAACACCCGGTAGGTGCGCCGCGTCAGCTCCGCGTCGGAGCTCGATGCGCCCACGAGCAGCGTGATGGCGCCGATCGCGACGAGCGCGCCGAAGATGGCGGCCGGCAGCGTCGGGAGCGACCTGGGCGTGGCGACGTCTTGAGTCACGGTCACGAAATCCCTTTGAAGAGCGTGCGCAGGTAGTTGATGATGTGCCAGCGGTCCTCGTCGGGGATCTGCGGATAGCCGGGCATCAGCGGCTTCCCGTAGCGGATCTTGGTGAAGATCATCCCGTCGGTGTAACTCGGCGTGGCGGCCAGCGGGAACGGCGGCGCGCCGTTCGCGCCGAGCTTCATCGTGACCGGGTGCTGCGGCGTCTGCGCGGCCATGCCGTCCTCGCCGTGACACACCGCGCAGTAGGTCTCGAACTCGTGCTTGCCGCGCTCGATCGACGCCGGCGTGGCCGGGATCGGGTTCTTCAGCTCGCGCACTTCGGGCGCGTACATGGGCGTGGCGAACATCGGATTGTCGGGCCCGATGCGCTCGGGCATGCCGCCGGCCGGAATCACGCCGTCGGGCGGATCGAACGGCTTCTGCGCGTAGGTCTGCACGGCCGGGCCGTTCTTCATCTGATCGAACCAGTGCCGGTCGACCTGCTCCCAGCAGCCGGAGCCGCAGAGCACGGCAAAGGCAATGCCCACGAACGTGTGGCCGAGCGAGGGCCGGCCCTGACGCCTAGCCTTCGACAACGCGCACCTCCGTGGACCCGGCGCGGCGCAGGAGCTCCTGCGCGCGCGACACCTGGTCGCCGTGGCAGGCGACCACGCAGCCGAAGGAGTCACCCGAGAAGCCGGGCTGGTACGCGTCGTGACCCTTGCGGGTCATGAACATGCCGAAGAACATCAGGCCCAGGACGGTCAAGAGACCGCCGAGCAAGATGTTCAGCTCGAAGCCGATGATCGTGTAGGCGACGATCGACGCGAACGGCTTGCCGCCGACGACCAGCGGCCAGTCGTAGGCGCACCAGATCTGCATGAAGTAGGCGAACGTGACGCCCGTGAGACAGCCGATCAGCGTGAGCAGGCGGATCGGCGACGGGCCGCGGTCGAGCGCCTCCTCGATGTGGTGACTCGGCACGGGCGAGTAGATCTCGAGCTCGCGGAAGCCCGCGCCCTTCAGCTCGTGGATCGCTCCCACCAGCGCGTGCGGGCTCTTCATGACTCCCAGCACCTGCGCCATCAGTGGTGACCTCCGCCCGCCGGCGCGTGCTCCTCGTACCAGAGCTCCTTGATCTCCTGGATCGCAACCACCGGCGCGAGGCGCAGGAAGATCGTGAACATGGTGAGGAACAGGCCGAAGCTCGCAGTCAGGATGGTGAGCTCGGTCAGGCTCGGCACGTAGTAACCCCAGGCCGCGGGGTCATACTCGTGCGAGAGACCGGTCATGATGATCACGTAGCGCTCGAACCACATGCCGATGTTGATGAAGATCGAGGTGATCCACATCCACAGCACGTTCTCGCGGTTGCGCTTGATCCACAGCGGCAGCGGCGAGAGC